>CAUSQY010000001.1:0-57135 GCA_963533645.1 uncultured Streptococcus sp.
TCCCTGCCTTGTAGCGTGGGCGCTGAACCCCCACAAACTGAACCATGTCAACCAGCTCATCAATTCGGTACCACTTAGGCAGATAGTCCACCATATCAGCTCCGATAATGAAGTAATAATCTGTGTCAGGATGTTGCTCGGTCAAAATCTTCATGGTGTCGTAGGTGTAGGAAATGCCCTTGCGCTCCAGCTCAATAGTTTCAATGGCTAGGCCTTCGATCCCCTCAATCGCCAATTCAAGCATCTTGAGACGATGGTGTTCAGGGATGGTTTCTTTTTTGTCTACATGAGGTGGTTGGTATTCGGGCATAAGCAGGACCTGGTCCAGTCCCAACTGTTGTCGTACCTGGTCCGCCACAACAAGATGGGCATTGTGAACAGGGTTAAAATTCCCCCCTAAAATTCCGACTTGTTTGCGTTTTTTCTCCTTGATTTCTGGCTCCAACTCTACCTTGGTAAAGGGAGTCAATAATTCGATTGCCATAGGCTCGTCTTCCTTTAATTCTCTGTAAAAACAGTTGTTTGGAGTAGGTGTTTAGATTTCTTTAACTTTCTTGGAAATCTTGCGATTTTCTTTTTTGCTGGATTGTTTAAACAAAATCAAGATGCGTCCGATTTTTTGGACAGTATCCACACCAATTTCTTCTTCCAAGATTTCAGCTACTTCGTGGATGTTTTCATCTGTGTTTTGCAAGAGTGTGACTTTAATCAATTCGCGGGCGTCAAGAGCTTGACGGATGCTGGTTTTTATTTGGTCGTTAAGTCCATTTTTCCCGATTTGGATGATGGGTTTGAGGGTGTGTGCCTGGCTATTGAGGAAGGCACGTTGTTTCGATGTTAATGACATGATTTCTTTAAAAGAGTTTCTTTTTATACTTTTCTAAAGTGGTGACGGACGTCAGCAAAGTCCTTCGAACTTTCATGACTAAAATTTGAGCCTAAGGTCTCAAATTTTCCGCATTTGGTACAATCACTTGTACCAAATGACACCACGGCGAAAAGTATTCTCTAGGGGCTCGCAATGCTCGCCCGAATCCAGACAACTCTTTCCTTTCTGTGTTTAAATAATGGCTTTTCGTGTGACGACGGCGACGCCTTCTGGTGCCCAGACGGCGACTTTGGCGGTGCCTGTTACGCGGATCCAGCCGAGTCCTGAGATGACTAGGTCTGTCTTGTCCTTGATGGTAAATACATGCTGGACTAGTTTTGGAAAATCTTCTTTTTCTTTGCTATTTGGTGGTGTGAGAAGAGTTCCCAGATGCTTATCATAAAAGGCACTAGCGCCTTCTAGTTTGGTACGGTGGAGTTTGAGTTCATTATCAAAGAAGGCTGTAAAACCTTGCTTTTCTCCTGATATAAAGTCAAATCGTCCGAGACCACCTAGAAACAGGGTTTGCTCAGGGTTAAGCTGATAGGTTTTGGGCTTGATTTCCTTTTTAGGGCTGACATACTTGAGGTTTTTGGCCGTCAAGTAGTGGGCCATCTGGTGGCGGTGGATAATCCCTGGTGTATCGTAAATATAAGATCCGTCGTCAAGCGGAATCTCAATCTTGTCTAAGGTTGTCCCTGGAAAGCGTGAAGTCGTGATGACATTCTGGTCACCCGTGATTTCTTGGATAATAGCGTTGATAAGGGTTGACTTTCCAACGTTGGTCACACCGACCACGTATACATCACGGCCCTTACGGTAGTGTTCAATCTTGTCAATGACTTCCTTAATGGCATGCTTGTTTTGGGCTGAAGTCAGAACGACATCTACTGGACGAAGTCCTTCTTCGTGGGCACGTTCCATGAGCCACTGGCTAATCTTGCTCGGTTTAACAGACTTGGGCAGAATATCTTTTTTATTTCCGACCAAGAGGACATCATTACCCGATACAAAGCGTGGCAAGCCTGGGATGACAGAGCCATTAAAGTCAAAGATATCAATGACATTGACCACTAAGGCATCACTGTCTCCCACCTCGTGCAAGAGCTTGAGGAAATCATCGTCCGTCAACTGGACATCCGTGATTTCATTGTAGTGGCGGAGACGGAAACAGCGTTGGCAATAGACTTCGCCAGTCTCCAAACCTTTTTCAAGTGCCGACTGGGGAGTAAAACCAAGACCAGCCTTGTCTGTCGTCTGAATGGTTGCTCCACAACCAATACAGAGAATTTCTTCCATAGTTAAATTCCTTTTTTATATGTAATCGGTCCGTACTTTTCAGTAATTTGCTTCATGACACGGCGCTCGCGAGCTCGGTTAATCTGCGTTTTGATCGAGTCATGTTGGACTAAAGGTTTGACTAATATTGAGCGAATGCCTGCACGATGGGCTGCACGAATATCCGTCATGAGTTGGTCGCCGACCATGACAACTTCATTTTTTTCATAGTGAAATTC
This sequence comes from uncultured Streptococcus sp., assembly GCA_963533645.1. Lineage (GTDB taxonomy): Bacteria > Bacillota > Bacilli > Lactobacillales > Streptococcaceae > Streptococcus. The sequence goes on from CAUSQY010000001.1 coordinate 2,386, forward strand.
CTTCATGGCACGGTCAATCCCAAAAGTGAAAGGTTTCAAGGCCCAATAAACGTAATCAATCCCAAATTGCTCAACTGCGCGTTGAACCCGTTTTTTGGTATTATTTGAGACCACGATGATGCGAATGCCCGCGTCACGGAGATCATGTAGCCATTGCTTCATCTCTGGTGTCCCATCAGGGTTGTTCCAAGCAATGAGGGTATTGTCCAAATCGACCAAAACAGCCTTGATTCCCTGCGCCTGCAGGCTTGGGACTGTCAGATCATAGACTGCTTCCACAGCAAAATCTGGCATATAGTTTTCAATCGCCATTCTGGCTCCTTTTCTTAACTATTTTTCGCAATTTTTCTTAAAATCAATGACAAAACCAGCCATAAGATCGCACTAGCCAAGCTGATGTAGACCCAAGCATAGGGCTCGTCTGTGAAGGGGAGGGGAACATTCATCCCGAAAAAACCCGTCACTACTGCCAAGACTGCTAGTAAAACTGAAATAATGGTCAAGGTTGTCAAGTTATCATTCAGGTTATTATTCAGAATGTTGTTGTAAGAGGCTGATAGTTGTTGGAGAACTTGAGAAATCAAGTCTGTCATGGATACCAGCTGATGAGCCTCAATCATGGCATCATCAAACTGTTCTCTCTCAACCTCGTTAAATCTGCGATAAAGGGCATGTCCTTGGATATGTTCTAGCAACATGCGATTTTGCTTGGCAGCCGCTGTCAGATAGACCATACCAGTCTCCAAGTCGGAAAGAGCAAAGAGGTTTTTCTTAGTCGTTCGCTGACGCAAGAGGCCGTTGACCTCATCCTTACTCTTGTCCATCTGTTCGATGACAGGATAGTAGGCATTGCTGATGATTTCCAGACTAGCAAAGAGAAATTTGTAGATAGAAAGCATATCATGACTCTCTAAATAACGTGTCATCTGTTCAATCACATAGGCATTTTTCTTATTGCTAATCGTAATCAAGCGCTGATGTTCTACGATAAAGGTCATGGGAAAGGCTTCATAGTATTCCTTATCCTTTTTCAAATCCAATACATTGTAGATAAAGGTGACGGTTCCACTTTCGCGGTGATAGTCCATGTGGGCACGCTCGTTTCTATCCAGTGCGTATTCGATGGTTTCCTTGTCCAATCCATAGATTTCAGAGAGATCTTCTAGTTTTTTCAATTTTCCCAAATCTAGGTTAATCCAAGTGCATCCATTGCCCAACTGCTTTTCTACAAACATGTTTTCTCCTTTACCAAACTCTTTCTATTGTACCACAAATCTGCCAAAATAGCAGACCTACTCTGTGCGGGAAAAGTTGCTGACAACAGTGATATTTCGGTTAGGAACAAAGTGAAGGGCTTGATCGTCACCTCGGAGTTGCGTTGTACGGATTCCTACGCTAACGACCTTTCCAGAAACGGTAATCGGTCCATTTGTGAGAACGACTTCATCACCCACATCAAGCTGGCGTTCAAAAAGGATGAAGAAGCCATTAATGACATCGGATAGAAAGCCTTGCGCCCCCATACCAATGGCCACCCCAGCAATCCCTGCACCAGCAAGGAGACTAGAAACCGGCAAACCTAAAATAGACAGGATACAGTAGAGCAAAAAGAAATAAAGAATGTAGTTAAAGACATTCTCTAGCAAACGCGAGATGGTCTTTTGCCTTCCTGCATCTCGATTTGAAAATTTAAGTGAGGGCTTGACAATCTTTCGGACAGTCGCATGAAGCATCTTTTTAGCTATATAAAATAGTAAAAACAAAATCAAAAGAGAGATCACCTTGGTCAAGAGATTCTCTAACATGGTTGTTAAGTCAAGTCTATCAAAATAGCGTTGAAAAAAATCTTGCATATAAAACTCCTTTTTCCTATTATACCATAAAATCGTCCTTCTCTTTTCTTTCATAATTATTCAATTATCGGCCCTATTTTCAAAATATCACTTGCCTCTATAGCATATTTATACTATAATTATAAACAATACATTTGAAGGAGACTGCTATGAAACGAATCATTAGAGCCTGGACCAAGGCAAGCCTCATCAAACGAATCCTTATTGGAATGATTTTTGGAGCGACATTGGGGATGCTCTTTCCAAACCTTACAGGAATTGGTCTGCTTGGAGATCTCTTTGTAGGCGGACTGAAAGCCATCGCTCCTATTCTAGTTTTTGCTCTTGTTGCCAATGCTCTTTCCCAGCACCAAAAGGGACAAAACACCAATATGAAGACGGTTATTTTCCTATACTTGCTCGGAACCTTTGCTGCTGCATTGATGGCCGTTCTAGCTAGTTTCTTACTGCCTGTTCAAATCACCCTGACCAGTGCAAATACTGAAGTTGCTGCTCCTGACGGCATCGGTCAAGTCCTCAGCAACCTCTTGCTCAAACTGGTGGACAATCCCTTAAATGCCATTGTTGAAGCCAATTATATCGGAATTCTCTCTTGGGCAGTCGTCTTTGGTCTGGCTATGAGAGAGGCAAGTAAACATAGTAAAGAATTGCTGAAAACCATGGCGGATGTCACCTCTAAAATCGTGGAATGGATTATCAATCTAGCTCCCTTTGGAATTTTAGGTTTGGTGTTTAAGACCATCTCAGACAAGGGCATTGCCAGTCTGGCAAACTACGGTGTCCTCCTAGGACTTTTGATTGCTACCATGGCCTTTGTAGCTCTCATCGTCAACCCGCTCATCGCCTTTCTCTTTATGAGGAAAAATCCCTATCCCCTTGTTTTGAAATGCCTACGTGTCAGTGGTATTACAGCCTTCTTCACTCGTAGCTCTGCTGCAAATATCCCTGTCAATATGAAACTCTGCCAAGACTTGGGACTGAATCCTGACACCTACTCTGTCTCTATCCCGCTTGGTTCGACCATCAATATGGCTGGCGCTGCCGTTACCATAAATGTCCTGACTCTGGCTGCGGTCAATACACTCGGAATCTCGGTAGACTTTGGGACAGCATTTGTACTCAGTGTAGTGGCTGCCATTTCTGCCTGCGGTGCCTCTGGAATCGCTGGGGGATCCCTTCTCCTCATTCCTGTCGCTTGTAGCCTCTTTGGGATTTCAAATGACTTGGCTATGCAGGTTGTCGGAGTCGGTTTTGTGATTGGGGTCGTTCAAGACTCCTGCGAAACAGCCCTGAACTCTTCAACAGATGTCCTCTTTACAGCGGTTGCTGAGTATGCTACAAACCGAAAAATTCGTCCCTAGTCTCTGACTCCTCGTTAAACACTCGATTCTATTAGTTTAGGAAATTTTCATGTCCCTCACTCAACGTACAACAAAACTGATCTTAGCGACCTGTCTCGCTTGTTTTCTCGCTTATTTTTTAGATTTATCATCAGCAGTTTCAGCTGGAATTATCGCCCTCTTAAGCCTATCTGACACACGCAGAAGCACGCTGAAATTAGCACGCAACCGCCTCTTTTCCATGCTCCTAGCGCTCGCTATCGGCGTTCTAGCCTTTCAGCTGACAGGCTTTCACATCTGGAGCCTGGGCCTTTATCTGGCTCTCTACGTCCCTCTTGCTTACAAAATGGGTTGGGAAATCGGCATCACACCTAGCAGTGTCTTGGTCGGTCATCTCTTGGTACAGGAGTCTACCTCCCCAGATCTCTTGCTCAATGAAGTGCTCCTCTTTCTCATCGGGACAAGCTTTGCTCTGTTGGTCAACCTTTACATGCCCTCTCGTGAGAAAGCCATTCAAAGTTACCACCTTCAAGTCGAAGAAAAGTTAAAAGACATCCTGCTTCGCTTTAAATACTATCTGTCAAGAGGAGACGGGCGCAACCAAGCCCAACTCGTTGACCAATTAGACAAGCTCCTCGATGAAGCCCTCAAACTGGTCTATTTGGACCACTCGGATCATCTCTTTCACCAGACGGACTACCACATCCACTACTTTGAGATGAGACAGCGACAAAGTCGCATCCTGCGAAATATGGCCCAGCAGATTAATACCTGTCATCTGGCCGCAAGTGAAAGTTTGATCTTGGCCCAGCTCTTTTCTAAGATTGCTACCCAGCTAAGTCAGATCAATCCTGCTCATGACCTACTTGATGACATCGAACGCTATCTGCAATTCTTCCGCAATCGGAGTCTCCCGAAAACACGTGAGGAGTTTGAAACCCGTGCCACCCTCCTGCAGCTACTACGCGAAGCCGAAACCTTTATCCAAGTCAAGGTCGATTTTTACCAAAAATATGGAAACTAGAACGCAAAGAACCTCAGAGAATTCCTCTGAGATTCTTTTGTTTTGCATTTGGAAGAGAGTTTTATTCCCTCACACTGTTCTCAAAAAAGAAATAGCAACTCCTAGTCGTCCATCACACCACCTGTCAGCCGGTACATGAGGTAGATGTGCTCCAAGGCTTTTACCTTATCCATGTGGTCTACATCTTTAAAGCCTCCTAATGCTAGAAGTGGAACAAAACCGAAACATTCATCGTAGGCTAGCTGACTATGTTTGGCAACAGCTTTTTTATAGAGTGGGATATCAAAATAATCATCTTTGAAATCTTCATCATCAACATACTCTATGAAACGATCCATACGCTTAATCATAATATCTAAATCCTGAATATTATATTGGACAATTCCCACGTAAGCATTCTTTTCCCAAGTAATAATATCTCCAAATGCTGTTACGAACATAGGAAAAGCGACATCTCCTCTGAAATAGCTATCTTGGAGAAGTTCAAGATAGTCATCTGGATTAATGACTTTTAGATAACCATCAAGAAAAGTTCCTAGACCATCCTCCTGCCAAATTTGAACCAACTCAGCAGGAACTTGATCCTTATATTTTTCAATAACTTCTTGGGGCATATCTGCTACTTTGACAAAATCTTTTAACATCTATTAATCCTCTGCTGCAATCTTCATAAAAGCCTGTTTAAAGTCTTCGTACATCTCAAAAGCAACTTTCATGACATTTTCAAAGTCATCATAATTAGCAATCACTGGATCCATGATTCTATAGTCCGGAGAGATGAGTCTCCTAGAAAACTCCATCAGTGGAGTCCCTAGTATAACTTTGTTTTGAGAGTCCCTAACAACCCATATCAATTCTACTAATCCTTTAAAGATACTAATATGGAATCCAAAAGTATAACCATTTTCTTTAATAGGTTCAATATAAAAGAATTTTTCACGCCCATCAAATTTAACTCGATGCCCTAAATCTTCGAAAACGTCAAATATCAACTCGCCTGTAATAATATTTAAGCGTTTTTCTTTAGGCGTTCTATCTAAGCTAAATTTATCTGAAAGTTCCTTATATCGCTCCACAAAATCTATAGCTTGCAAAGCCTGTTCAACTCTGCTGTCTAAATTCATCTCTCCACTCCTTTGTAAATCTTAGTTCAACTCCGTATTCTTTGGCAATCTTCTTATATTTTCAATCACTTCTTGGGGCATATCAGCCACTTTGACAAAGTTTTCTAACATTTTATCCTCCATTTCTCGATAACAGTAATGCTCGAAAAATCACATTTTTCAAAATGTAATCAAGCTTACTCTACTTTTGATTATGTTCCTGCTGGAAGGCTTCCATGGCCTTGAACTGTTCTAGTTCTTTTTCGTTAGCTGGTTGCTTGCCGAGGTATTTGTATTCAAATAAATCCATTCGAGCACTTGGACCAAAACCACTTTCCAACCATGGTGCGTAGTCAAAGTCTACTGATAACTTATTATTTCCATCTAAGTGAATAATACAAGAATACCAATCTGCTAACTCATTATCCATGAAGACTTTTTTTAATTCCTGAGCTTTTTCAAACAAAACATCATACTCCTTATCAAATAAATCACTTGACAGCGAGTATAGCTCTGGAATATCTAAAAAGTATTGATACTCATTCAAAATCTTATAAAAGAAGTAAATCCCTCCACTCAAAGTTCTATCTAATTCAATATTAATATACAAATCATCCCACTCAACTGGAATCATATCGTTGACTTGATGCACAATTTCGATAATTTTTTCATTAATCTGTTTTTCCATATTTTCCTCCAATTCATTCTATTATTGTTACGCTACAATCCTAGTATACCACAAAGAATGCTTCCCACGTTTTCCTAGCTAAAAACCACCCTTGGGGTGGTTAAGTCACAATCAGTTTTCTCCCTAAATTCGTCAGTTATCAAGAAAGAAACTATTTATAAAAGTATATCTTGAGGACCAATCTCAGACAATACGCCGTTGGTAAATTTTATCCCTAGTCCGTTATCCTTGTCCCAATCACAATCACATAAAAAACCAACTTCTTCAACATTTTCATCAAAAGTTAAAGGAAACATCATTTGTTTGGGTTTCAACAGAGAAAAAATTTCTTCTTCATTTCCAATTTTATCTAAAAAGTATTGTTTTTCACTGCTATCGGTATAACCAGAAACAATCTCTGAGATTTCGTTATGATAGTAAGATACAACAGCAGCATTCGCTTCCTTTATCATTTCCTCTTGATGTTCCTTAAAAAAGACATAGGCTCTTTCTTGATTGACTTCAAATTTTCCATCATCATCTGCATCAATAATCATTTCTAAAACATACTGCTCACCAAAAATAGTGACGGTAAGTTCTCGAGTCCAACCATAATTAAATGTTAGTTTACCAAAAATGTGATGATTCAATTCCATTATTTACAACTGCCTCTCTAGAATCCTAATATATTTTATTGCTCTGTTTAGAACTCCAATTCCCTCACGTTCTCTCTTCCTGCAACTGTCCACTTTTAACCAGCTTTTTATAGTATCGTTTGCTGTACCATTCTTGGTCTGATATCTTTAAATAAACCTTATACTCTTCTGGGTATTTGTGGATATAGTAGGCTTGAAAGATATGGACATTGATCATAAAGGCGATAAAATGAGCTCCAATAACAAACCAAATCGGCAAAAACAAGCCTAAAATGTAGAAATACCACTGAAGAGGGACTTGATATAGCAGATGATAGGCCAGCGACACTGGAAAGAGAACTGCCGTGGTTCCAGCGAGAATCCTGACTAGCTGCCTGAGGATTGACTTTTCCTCTTGATCATTTAGTCTGCGCTTGAGATTCTGGATACTATTGAGAATAATCCAGAAAAAGAGAGCCATACCTATCCCAAGCTCAAGCCAGAAGCCCAGCCATGTATAAGCATCATAGGCCACTGCACTGGCAAAGTACAGTCCTGATATGAAAGCGCAAATGGACATGGCAAAGTAGAAGGGAAAGTAGGTCCAAAGTTGGCTAGTCAAACGTTTTTTGGGCCAAAAAACAAGCACCATTCCTAGATAGGATATCACATATACCGTCAGATTAAAGGGCTTTAGAAAGCTACTCATGTTATGAATCAGCAATCCTGCTTCTAGGGAAATGACCTGAACATCACTATCTACACCTATAAACTCTGGTATCCCGATTAATACGCCATAGATCAGAATCCCTAAAAAGCAAAATCCAAGAATAATCACTGTAAAGAGGCGGTTGATGATACCCATATGAATGGGATTGGGCATACCTGCTGTGAGGGCAAAATCCCCCTGGGTCACAATGCGCTTACTTCTTTCAAAGTCGGCACCGAAAATACGGATGTCTTTCATTTTTCATCTCCAAACTTCATCTGGCAGAACGCCGTATATTCTTGAGAATCTTCCATTTGAGGAGGTCACCACATAGCAACTATCGTAGCAGCTACACCTCGCTTCGTTAAAGATACAGCACTCACTTTCTGGGATTTGACTCTTCCCTAACATCTAGTTACACGTTTCGCTCTCCGGTTCTTTCTTGAACAAGATTTTCCCTTGGCTATAGAGCTTCATAATCTTTACAAAACGAACGGGATTGTTTTGGTTGTACAACAAAAAGAGCACGAAAAACATTATACCTGCTCCCCAAAAATCATAGCCGCGTTCGATCGGTTGCCCAAATTTTTGAGTACAGTCGTAAAAAACATACAAAAAATAGATAACAAAGGCAAGTATGATGTAACGAGTGATTCGATAGATCGTAGCAGATGCCTCAGCTGGATCAAAGTGTTCGTCCCTCACCATCAAATTATGTGACACTGCATAGTAAAAGACCTTCTCCGTTGTTGGCTGAGCCTTGCGCACATTTTTATAAAGTCCTCGCTCAAGAATTGCGGTAAACAATAGAAACTCAGCCAACCACAATAGTAACACATAGCTCAAACTGGTCCAATTATAGACACCAATATCCAAGGCTGAAAGGAGGCCATAGAGACCAGGTCCACCTGCCATCAGAAAAATAACCATTTCAGGAATGTAAGCATTGGTCTTATAAGCACCTTCCGTATTGAGTAAAACACTCTTTGGAGCAGCCAAGGCCTCCCCAGTCTTTTGGTCATAGTAAACCGCCTGACCATTGCATTCTCCGATAAAAACCCGACGACGTCTCAGAAAAAACATACTCTACCTCTTTCTATCTCATTCTTTCAAAAAAAGATCTTAGTCCTTCTTCACTTCCTTGATAACAAATTCTTCATCCGTCCCCATACTCACTTCCAGATAGACATCTGGATTGTCATCCGCTCGGCAGATGAGGCTCAGTTTTCTAGCATAAAAGCGGTCCAGGATATCAAATATTCTGGGTAAATTGTTTTGGTTATAAAGAACAAATGTCAATCCTAATAAAAGTCCTGTTAGGATAATCTTGATAATCTCTCCTCCGATGGGAGTGCCCAACCTCTCTTGGTAATTCCAAATAAAATTATAGGCATAGAAAAATCCAACCAAGGGAACCAGAGAAAGCAATGCTCTTATCCAGCGAGTAGCGTTGCGACTATCTTTTTCACTCATCTCTGCCTCAGCTTCCTTTGTTTCCTCTGACTTTTCCATAAGCGCCAGACAAATAGTTTGAGTAGTCACCTGAGCTCTGTTGACATTTCGATACAAGGCGCGTTCAACAAGGATGGTGATGAAAGCAAACTGCCCTAACCAAATGAGAAGAACACTCCAGAAGGTAGACATGGTATAGGTTCCTTGTATAAACAAGCGGAAGAAGGAAATCAACCCACTACCACTTGATAACAAGAGGACTACCATTAGGGGGATATGGCGATTCATCTTGCTAGACTTTTCTGTATCCAAGAGCTTGCTCTTTGGTGCCTCCAAAAGTTCATGGGTTTTGCGATCATAATAGATCGCTTTATCATAGTATTGGTTAAAAAATATCCGACGTCTTCCTAAAAACATCTCTTTCTCTTTCTAGTTTCTTTCAGGAAAAGGCGCACATTTCTGACCTTTCCCTTTTGACTTGCATGAAATCAGTCTCTTATCCCATAGATAAACTGTCCTACTAGTATACCATAAACCCTATGGACTAGCGTTTGGAAAACAATAAAAGACCACCTCGAGGGGGGCCGTTTATCCAAGAAACTAGTTCCCATTATGTTCCTTCTGAAAGGATTCCATAGCTTTGAACTGTTCTAGTTCTTCTTCATTAGCTGGCTGCTTGCCAAGGTATTTGTATTCAAAAAAATCCATTTGTTGGCCTGAGGTAAACCCACTCTCGAACCAAGGTGCGTAGTCAAATGTAGCAGTCAATTTTGTACCAATAATCTTTATAACACATGTTGTCCATTAAGCCTGCTCTTCATTTTTAAAGATTTCCCTCAATTCCCAAGCTAATTTGAAGGTGCGTCTTTCATTTTCTCTAAATTCTGAATTAGGCAACTTATACTTCTTGGGAATAAAAAGATTATAAATATAGTCACTTTTTCCTTCTTCGTTGAAGAAATAGTAGACTTCTCCACCATCAAAAGTCAGGGTAATATTAATAAAAAGATTTTCCCAAGCTACAGGTATAGTCTTATGGACACTCTGAGCAATTTCCATCACTTTCTCATTAATCTGTTGTTCCATATGTTCCTCCAATTTGGTTTATACATTTCAGGACAAGCATGGGATCTAGACATCCTAATCTTCCTTGAGTTTTTCTTTACAATAATCAACGATATATTCATTAATCCATTTACTCTTATTTTGGAATTTTCCAAGTTTATGCTTTGCGATCAAGCCTTCAGCCTTTTGGAGTGCCTCTGCATACTGCTTCCGGTGGATCATTAACAGCATTCCCATCAAGTCATGGCAGGCAGGATTTGGCGAATTTTCGATTGCATAAGCGTAAAAATCTTCAAAAGTTGGGAAGCTATTTATAAGTTTTACAACTTCTTCATGCACTTCTGAGAGCACTTCGAAAACTTTGGTTTCAACCTTTTCTAAGTCAAGATCCTCCATCGTCCAGTCTTCTTCGGCGATCTTAGTTGGTAACGTAAAGGTATCTACTGTAAAAGCCCCAACCGCTCGAAGACTCATAGGTGCTTGAGAATTACTCGCCATATCAAAGACCTCCCAAAAAATATCATCAATGATATAGGGTTTGATATAAGGACGAATGATTAGACGAAACTTATTATTGGGGAAATTAATATCAATCATATACGAAACTAAATAGTCTCCCACTTTGTTGAAATAGGCCCAATCACGAGACTTTAATTGTAATTTTTTTGCTGCATTGCGCTGAACTTTTTTCAATTCTTTTTTTAGTTGTTTATCTATTTTTGAAAATTTCACCATTGAATTACCTCACTAATCTGGTCTTTTTCCTCTTATCCAATAAACTAGTTCCCATTATGTTCCTGCTGGAAGGCTTCCATGGCCTTGAACTGTTCTAGTTCTTTTTCGTTTCTTGGTTCAAATCCTAGAAATTGATATCTGAAAAAGTTCATTCGAGCAGTTGGCCCAAAATTACTTTTCAACCATGGAGCATAGTCATATTCTACTGAAAGCTTGTTATTTTCATCCAAATGGATAATACAAATATACCAATCTGCCAAGTCATTTTCAATAAACACTCTTTTCAGATCTTCTGATTTATCAAATAATATATCACTTTGGTTAAATACTTCATCCTGCGATAACCCAAAATCTCTGGGAAGGTATAAATTATAATGATATTCACCTTCATACTTAAAATAAAAATATGCACTTCCACTATATGTCTTATCCATCTCGATTACAATATACAAATCATCCCACTCAACTGGAATCATATCGTTGACTTGATGCACGATTTCGATAATTTTTTCATTAATCTGTTGTTCCATATTTCCCTCCGGTTTAGATGTATTTTCCCCGTCTCTAGTATCCTTTATCTGTGAATGGTGCCTCGTTCTTACTGATAGGTCACTATCATAAAAACAAGGAGCAAGACAAACAAGGCTAAGCTAATCAAGAGGGTCACCATTTTTACCAAGCGGTTATTCTGCCAGTAGCCTGGTTTTCCGATATTGCTGGTCGCATCCATGGAAAAGAGTTGGCTTTGGCGAGGTTGGATGAGAACCAGGATAATCAAGGCGACGGCTAGGATTATTCCTATAATCATCAAAATTTCCATCAATTTCACCTCAAGATTCCTAATAGTGTAAAGATCAGGGTAAGTAGGATGAGCAAGCCGAGTAAAATGGAGAAGGTTTTACTGATCTTTTCTCCTCGGCTAGGCTTTTCTTTCTTAAGCGCTCCTTGCTTTAACTCTTCCATTCGTCCTTCGACATCCTTGTAAAATAAATCTTTTTTAGTCATGTCCTTCCCCTATTATCCTTTCCATCCTCTCTTGGTAAGTAGCCAAGTCCACATAGTTGGCATGGCGGCCTTGATGTCCAAGGGCTCGGCCCATCTTGTCAAGACTGCTGAGAGCTTCTTGAATCTTCGCAATCATGTCTCCAACAGCCTGCACATCAAAGAGGTGTTCTGGAGCTGTGTAAGGTCTGTTATGAGCTGTCTGGTCAAAGGCTAGGATGAGCATATTGTGCTCGAAGGCTTGACGGACAGCATCCAAAAGCTCGTTTCCGTAATTGATATCCAGATAGAGATCCGACAGCTGGTAGAGTTCTCGAATCTTTTGCGGACTGGCGTTTTGGTAGAGAACGACATTGGGATAGGAAAGCAAGGTCAGCAACTTGGACGACATCTCAGTCACTGCCGCGATTCGGAAGGTCACCATTGGCAAGGACTCAATCAGGGTTTCGATATGCTCGATCTGATCTGAGTTGGTAACGATCAAGGCATCTGGTCGAACGAAGTTTTCTCTCTTAAATTGATAATGATAACCTAGATGGACAAACTTGTCATGATAGGCTGGATTGGCCAAGGCCAAGGCTTGTTCATAGGTAGCCTTGTCTGGTATGAGGATCTGCTTGGCTCTCAGCTCCTCTTGCTCCAGTAGCAACTGCATATTACCAGGAAGACAATCATCTAGCGGTTCTTGCCAGACTAAGATATCCTGTCCACTCTTGTCTGGATAATGGTATGAGACCAAGAAAGAGGTGGCTAGAGTGTTAAAGACAAGGTGGCGAGTGTCGATTCCTAAGTCTTGCAAAAAGAAAATCGTGAACTCTACTCGATTTTTAAAATGGCGCAGAGCTTGTCCAGGCAAGGTTAGGAGAATATCGCCTGTCACATGGTTTTCCAGTAGGATCTCCTGTCCCTTTGCATCCTGGTACTTGGTCAGGATAGCCTGCCCATCTGCACTATAGGTGGTCTTGGCAAAGCAGGTTCCGTATCGGTTATAGTGGTCTGCTTGGTAGATACGGCCGGATAGGTCCTTCCAGTCGACTTGCTTGACCAAACGGGCCTGAGGAGCCTCCACATAGTGAATCACGCCCCTCTCCCGAGAATCCTCTAGGATATGCGCCGACTGGTTATTGCCCGCAATCTCCCAAAATTCAGGTACGGCTACTTGATTGAAATAAAGAGCTTTTCCCGAATTGTAACCTAGATAGTAGGTAAAGGGAGAGAGAATCCCATCTGGGAGAAATCCATCTGGTTCGATCACAACTGTGGCATGGGATAGACCAGCAGCTTCTAAACTTTCGTGCAAATCGCGGCTTTCCTGGCCATAACGATCAAATAGTTGAATCATGCAGGACCTCCTCTATCGTTTTCTTCCACTTGTCCCTTACCTTATCTGTTAAAAATTCTCTAGCTAGGTCATAAGATGCTGTTCGCATAGCTGGCAAATGATTTTCCTGATAGAGCTGGCAGATCTTTTCCGCGAAGGCCCTTTTAATCGCCGTTTCAACATGGTCATCCGAACTTGGAATCAAGTAGCCATTTTGACCGTCCTGGATAAAGGTCTGGTTGCCATAAGGCACATCAAAGCCAATCAGGGGCAAGCCTGAACCAACTGCCTCCATCAAGGTCAGACCAAAGCCTTCGCTGGTTGAGGCTGTCAGATAGACCTCATACTGGGGATAGATCTGAGCCAGGTCTGCATGCCCTTTGAGCTGGATATAGTTCTCCGCTTGGTGAGCCGTGATGATTTCCCTTAAAAGGGACTCCTCACCCCCACTGCCATAAATGTCAAAGGTGAGCTCTGGAAGGACTTGATGCGCCTGGATAACCGCCTTGACGAGCCAGTCGATGTGTTTTTCCTTGGCCAGACGCGAAGCGGTAATGAGAGAAAAGGGCTTGCGTTCCCTAGCAGGCTCCGTCAGATGATCAATGCTCCCAACCGGAATCGTGACGATTCGTGGACGATGCTGACTGTACTGGGCAAATTGACCTTCGAGAACTTCCTTCTGCCGATCCGTAGACACGATAAAACAATCGACCTTGTCCGCATTTGTAAACTGATACTCATAGTAGTTATTCCAGAGGAGATAGTCTTCGTTACTAGCATTTTCACTATAGTGCTCTGCGTGGACGACAACTGCTAGATGGGCCTTTTGTGCTTCTTCAAAAACAGCCTGACCAATCCCTGTTTCCCTATCCAAGATGACCAAATCAGACTTGCTCAAGTTCAAACTTTGCATAAAATAGCGCATAAGGGCTGGTTTCCCGTACAGAATCCGGTCCTTAAATCGATAGACCTCTTCCTGGCCTTCAGTCAGCAAGATATCGTAAGCGTTGCTACCATCTTCATTGAAAAAGCTTCGTTGATAGAGTCTAGCCACTTGGTCTTTGGGCGCGAAATATTCTGTACAGTAGCGTGTGTAGGAGAAATAATCCTTGCGAATCAAGTTCCCCCCAAATACATACTCTGCATGTTGTACTAGATTCTTAGCCGAGTCTACCAAGTAGCAGGTCACAAACTTGTTCTCGTCAGAAAAGTAGACACGCAAAATCTTGCCATCCTGCTCCCTATGACTCTCAAGGCCACCGAAAGAGGCTAAGACCTCATCAACTGTAACACTGGTCGGTGCTAGCCTGATATCTGTAAAATGATTGTAAAGCCAGATTACCTGATCATCCGCAAAGCCGATATTGGCCGTTAAATGCTGAATATTGTCCGCTAAAATCAAGTCTGTAAAGATAAACTTAGATGCTAGGTCTAAACTTCTAAAAATCCCTGCTCGGTAGGCCTGAGCATATTCGACACCGCTGCTCGCCCAACCGATTCCTAGATTTATATTGTAAATTGTCATATGATCCTCTTTTTATGGAAAATGGGTGAGAATCTCACCTTTGGGCGTTACTTCCACAATCCCCATGAGAAGATTGCGTACCATATCTGTACGGATTTGTTGCTTCATGGTTTCAAAGCCTGCATAGGCCTCCTGATAGTACTCCACGATAGGGTTCTTTTGAGAAGCAGACTGGCTCCCGATTGCTAGACTGAGCTGTTGCAGGTAGTCGACTTGCTCAACCCAGTTGTCATCAATAGCCTTTAGCATGGATATTCTCAGAAAAGAATCATAGAGTTGGTGAGGTTGGAGGACTTCCTTTTTAGCTGCGATTTCCTTGGCTATTATTTCCTCTAGTAACTCCCGAATCTGATCTGCATCAGCTAAATCCAGATCAGCTGGTAATTCTCTCATCCCAAAGCTAATATTGGTCACGATGAAGTGAAAGAGTTCTTGGGGGCTGCTATAGGCTTTTTCTGAGATTTGGTTGGTATAGTCTGCCAGTATATCCTCAAGGATATGCTCTAGATCACGACTTCCATCCAGCAAGCGATCTCTTTCTTTGTAGATCATCTGACGCTGGATATTGACGCTTTCCGCATACTCTAAGGTTTGTCTGCGTACTGAGCGACTGGCACTATCACTAGCCTCTTGGGCTTTTCTGACGAGATTGCGGTACTTGCGAGCCTTGAGTGGGATAGGTTTGCTGATATCTTCCACTTGGTAGTCTTGATACAGGTCGTGAACCCAAGACGGTCCGAACTTTTTGATCACATCATCTTCAAGCGACACGAAAAATTGAGACATACCTGGATCACCCTGCCGGCCAGAACGACCTCTGATTTGCAGGTCAATTCGTCGGCTCTCCATTCGCTCGGTACCAATCACAACCAAACCGCCCAATTCTGCAACACCTGGACCGAGTTTGATATCTGTCCCGCGACCTGCCATAGAAGTCGCAACGGTGACTGCCCCCATCTGTCCAGACTCTGCGATAATCTGGGCTTCACGCGCCGCATGATTGGCATTAAGGACATTGTGAGAAATCCCCTCTCGCAAGAGCAAGGACGAGTAAAGCTGGGACATTTCAACAGATCCGACAAAGATCAGGAGTGGATTGCCTTTGGCGTGATAGATCTTGATAGTTTCGAGAGAAGCATACACTTTCTCAGGGAGGGTCACATAGAGATTGTCCGGATGGTCCATTCGTCTAAGTGGGCGATTGGTCGGAATGCGAATGACAGACATGTTGTAGGTTTCGAAAAATTCTTTTTCTGCCACCTTTCCCGTTCCCGTCATACCTGAGATTTTGCGAAACATCTTAAAGAGACTCTGGTAGGTGATCGAAGCCATGGCTCTGGTTTCAGGAGAGAGCTTCACATGTTCCTTGGCTTCGATGGCTTGATGGAGACCTCCTTGAAGCTTGGTCATTTCCATCAGGCGACCTGTGCTCTTATCCAGCAAAACCATCTCTTGACCTCGAACCAGATAGTCCTTGTCCTTGGTAAAGAGCGTATGAGCTCTGAGCGCATAGACTAGATGTCGAACATAACTGGCGTACTCTTCCTTATAGAGATGATCGATTCCTAGGAATCCTTCAACCGTCTGAGCACCCTTACGGGTCAACCAAACTTGGTCTTTTTCTTCCTTGTAGATGTAGTCCTCTCCTTCAACCAAGGTCGTCACTAGGGTATCAATCATCCTATAATAGTTAGACTGGACGCGGGGAGAGCCTGCGATAATCAAGGGAGTTTGGGCACTATCGAGTAGAATATCATCGATCTCATCGATGATAACATAGTTAAAGGGAGGCAGGAATTTCCCCTCACGAGTGGAGGCAAGGTTGTCATTGAGATAGTCAAATCCCAATACACTATTGGTCGTGTAGACGATATCTGAGGCGTAGATTTTTCTTTTCTCTTCGGCAGTCAAGTCCTCTTTTGGATCCTCTGAAAAAGGCAGACCGACAGTGAGACCTAAAAATTGGTAGACTGGGCCCATTTCACTTGCGTCCCGTCTAGCCAGATAGTCATTGGTCGTGACCAGCACACTGCCTTTACCTGTTAGGGCATTGAGGTAGAGGGGCATGGTTGCAGTCAAGGTCTTGCCTTCACCTGTATTCATCTCAGCCACATTTCCTTGGTGGATCACAATGGCTCCCATGACCTGCACATCATAGGGAAAGAGACCCAAGACCCGTTTATCGGCCTCACGGACAAGGGCATAGGCTTCTACCAACAGTTCATCCAAGGATTCTCCTCTGGCAAGTCGCTGGCGAAACTCCTCTGTCTTTGTAGCCATTTCCTCATCACTGAGAGCTGCCATCTCTTCTTTGAGGGCATTGATTTGGCTTAAAAGTTTCTTGACCTTTCTCAGTTGTCTTTCTTGATACAAACGATTAAACACCATCATCCTCCTCAATAGAAAACGAAACAAAGTCAAGAGCCTCAAAACCTGCACTAATCAAGGAAAGGCGGTAGGTGTAGGCCGCTTCAGGATAGGTGAAGCTAAAAGAAAATTGTCTTTCAATCTTCTCTTCGATGATTTCTTCATAACGGTTTAAAAAAGTCAGTTTGAGATAGAGGCCATTGGTCGGTTGAACCTGCATCTTCATAGATAAACGGTAGGTGTGATTTTTCTTGAGAAGAGGGAGGCTGGGCTGGCTTCTAGTGGCCTGGTAGTTGACACTGGAAAACCAGGTTTTAAGGGTTTCACCTGAAGCCAGCAAAGGATTTTTCAGGGTAACATGACCATCTGCATGATAGGTGATCTGGCTACCGTAAAGATAAGTGGCTCCCATCTCGCCCCACCTAATATCCTCTCTCTTGATGATAATCATGTCTCACCTCTTCCGTATTCTTCTAGTATCATCTTATAAAAATGAATAAACCAGGCAACGTTTGTTCCTGTGTCATCATTGTGTCGACCTGCGGTTCCTTTGGACAAGATCTTGGCTCCTGTCTGACAGAGTGTCTCCACTAGTTGGTCATAGGCTCCACTATCCATATCCTCGTCCTTCATGTAAGAAAGACCAAAGGTCGTCTGGGAAAAATCAGCTTGTTTAAATCGGGTCCAAAAACGTTGGTCCAAGTCCTTCATGTCTTTCTGGCTCACTCCTCCTGTCTGAAGGTGCAAGACATCAAAGCTAGTTGGAAAGACTCCTGGCGCCTCTAGTCGGCCCCGCTGTGCGATGGTTCCTAGATTGGTCAAGGGTTTTCCGACTACAATCCCCTTGGGTTCAAAGTAGGCTCCGTAGTAGAGGGCTGGGAAGGTTCCCATTGACAGCCCAGATAGGATCAAGTCACTTCTATCCAAGCCTAGATAGTCCAGATAGTGTTGGATTGTTGCTTGTATGCTGGCTTCTAATTCCTCAGTTCCTAGGTAAAAGGCTCCTCCTTCTAATCGAGGGTCCGAAAAGAGGAGAAAGGGGCATCTGAGATTCTTCATCATCCAGTAACCCTCAAAACCTTCCGCCGGACGGTAACCTGAGAAATAGACTGCTAGAGGAGGCTTGAAATCCCCCGGGTGAAAGAAATAGTTGATTTCCTCGCGTTTTTTGTCATGTAGGATATTGCCTCCGAGAACAAACTTTCCAAACTGTTTCCGGCTCCAGCGTTGGTGGAGATTGCCGATGTTGACCTTTCCCTGACCACGCGCTTCAAGAGAAATGCTCAGATAAGCATCATAGTCTTGCTCCACTATGATTGCTGAGGCAAAGTCTGCTTCCTCAAGGAGAATATCCTGTTTTATCTCTGAGATGGATCCTGCTGGGATCTTTCGCAAACGCAAGCGCAATTCCACTGGTCCACTCTTTTCATATTCGAGCCAGAGTTCGATTGGTGCATGGGCTTGGACAGACTGATTATAGGCCCAAGAGGCTAGCTGGGTATAGGTTTTCCCAAAATCACCTTCTAATTCCAGATGCTCAAATCCTTGATAGGAGACAGAGCCTTGAAAACTCGGGTGAATTCGTATCGTAGCTGGGCTCAGCTTGTCTCCATAACCGCCTTCAAAGAGGGAGGTGGAAAGGTCTCGAACAAAGCCCTGTCGGTCTGTTAGGTCCATCGCCTGCATGCAGTGCTGTTTTATGAGCTTCTGAATGTTTTTATCCTGACTTACAAACGGTTCTGGATAGAAAACTGTATAGGGTTCCAAGCTATCTGTAAAAGGCAGTAAATCTCCTAGATAAGCTCCATCCGCAAGAATGACAGCATGAAAGTGCTCTAAGTCATTCTCATCCATGATTTTCTGGATGGCAGACGGTGTATCGGGAGAGACATGATACCAGTCTAGTTGGGCTGGTAAGGCAAGTGTATCTCGCCAATCCTCTGGACTGATTTGCAAGATCTTATATTTCTTTTCCATGAGTCACCTCCTCCAACCACTTCTCTAGTTTAATCAGAAATTGCTCCCCAGTGTGTTCCTTTATCTTTTCGATGGAATGGATCAAAGCATCATTCCACACCTGCAGGCTATCGAGATAGTAATGGGCAGCTTGAGCAAAATCAGCAGTGTTTTCCAACAGATAGCCATTCTTCTGATGGCTGACATACTCTGTTTTGACCCTATTGATTTGAGGGATACCAGCACTAATACCCGCTATCTGGGTATAGAGGAGAGGTTGACTGTTCAAATCGACAATCAAACGAACAAATTCCAGCTGCTTGATTAACTCCGATTCATCCTTCATATTGACAAACGAATAGTGCTTGCTCTGATGGCGATTGTCCTCAAGCGGATTTTCAGCTCCTTGGTAATCAACTTCCTTCTCCAGTTCCTGGTCTTGAAACTGCTCTGCAACCATCTCAGAAACACGTGTTTCCAGCTGTTTCATTTCTTCTTGACTAGCAGCAAAGGCTCCAAAGACCAACTCCGTATCCTTGTTTTCAGAAAGGAAATGCAAGACCTGATAGAGCGCTTGGGCCTCTATCCCCTGCTCAAAGTCCAGTTGATAGTAGAGGAGCGACTCCTTCCGAGTCTGACTCTTTCCTAGCTCCAAGCGGGTATCAAAAGGTGATAAATGACGAAACTTCGTTGCTTGATTTGGAAAGGCAGACTGAGCCAAGTGCAAGGTGTCCTCTCTGTCGACCAGAACAAGGTCCACCTTAGGCAACAAATTCGCCAACTGAGGTAGTTTCTCTTGGGGATTTCGTCCGATAAAAAGGCTGAGAACCTTAGTGGTTTGGTGAGGCAATCGTTCTAAAAGGAAGTCATTGTGCTGATCACAAGCAGGCAGAAAATAGGTCGCTCCTTCCTCAGGGAGTTGAGCTAATCTCTTCTCAAAAAACTCCGAAATCAATTCCCCCATATCTCGGTAGGCCTCTTTTTGGAAGCGAAAAGCAAAGATAGGATTGACCTCGATACGGCCCTCATCTTGCAAATGCTCTCTAAACTGCCACAGTCCCTTGGGATTGAGGTAGTCTTGGCAGAGAGCCTGACCCTCTTCGTAGTAAATCACACTGGAAACCAGGCCCCGATCATCCATCAGGTAATTAGCAGACAATAGCCCATCTTCCTTGAAATACTGAATCGTACTGATAAAACCTTCAATCCCATGCTCTACCTGGGCATAGGGCTTGCCATCCTTCAGCACCAGAATAGTAAAGGGACTGTAAACAAACTCGCAGTCCTCTTCCCACTCAATATCTCTGAGCTGCAAGACCTGTGGTCGAATCTCATGAAAATCCTGCAATTCATCAAATAAGGAATAAACCTGTGCTTCTAAAATACCTTGGCGATGGAGAAAATAGCGTAGATGAGGCTGATAGGACAAAAGGAGGACCTGTGCAGGAATCCCTTGGCGTTGCATTAAGCGAATCTGATTGAAGGTGTCATCAAATTCTAGCTTAAAATGAGAAAAATACCAGGGTGTCAAATCAGCATGCCAGGGACGCTCCTTGCCATACCAAGCCGGGATAAAGTAATACATCAAAACCTCCTAGAATAGTGGCCGATACCTTTCATTTAATCTGAGCGCCTGCAATTCATCATGAATCGTAAACAACATGCCACTCAAAATTAAAAAGAGTCCAGGAATCATGCTGACTTTTAACAAACTCTCATCCTTCAAGACAAACAAGATTGGAAGTCCAGCCAAGGTAACGTTAAAGACTGCACCTATCAGAGCAAATCGCAGAACCAAGCGATTAATAAAGCGACTGGTATCCTCACCAGGATAGACCCCGTAGATGTAATCTCCTGATTGCTTCATCCGATCTGCGATCTGTTGACCACTCACATTGACAAAGGCAAAGGCAATGCTAAAGACAAAGAGGATAAGGATATAAGCGTAGATCCACAAGGGTTTCCCCATCGCATACTGCTCCAGTATGGCAGGGTAGAGCGGATTACCCTTATCCAGATGTTGAAGCAAGATCAAGAGATAGGAAGGTAAGCCCATGAGACTCATCACATACATATAAGGCATGCCACCCGCAGGATTGAGCATGATTTCCAGATAAGAATAGCGTTTAAAGCGAGAATGAAGTCCGATTTTATTGATAGGGATGCGGTATCTAGCTCGATAAAATAGAACGACTAGATAGGTAAAGAGGACGCCAAGTATCAGCAACAGGAAAAGCAACCAAGGAGAGATCTTATGCACTTGGACCGATTGGATGATGTCCTGAGGGAGTGAAGCCACCATACTCGCCAATAAAATGACCACAGGGCCTCCAACTCCGATAGTCGCATTGATGTCTGACAGCCAAACCAAGAAGAAGGTCCCCGCAACCAAAATGCTGGTATTGAGGAGAAAGACCAAGAAGGGATTGTAGGGAGCTTGGACAGGAAGGTTTGTAGTCAAGGCCAAGGCCTGAATCAAGGCAATTCCTAACGTCAAGTACATTTTCCGTCTATCCTGGACTTCCGAAGAAACCGAGTTTAGGCCCAGTTTCTTTGAAAAGGAAAACATCTGCCACAAGATCATAGCTGACATCCAAGGTGAAAGTCCGATGGAAAAGAGAGAGAGGCTACGAAGATTTCCACCAGTTAGGGCTACTGAAAAGTCCAGATAGGCTGCGCCTCCTCCGAGAAAATTCCGGCTATTGAGGTCAACAAAGGGAAGAGCCAGACGACTCCCGAGCACATAAATAAAGAGCAAAAACAGGGTGTGCATCCCTTTTTTTACTGCAATCGATGAACGAAATTCTTTCACTAGCTCCTCCTTTTCATTTTTATCTTTCTGTCCTGTCACACGGGAACAATCTTGTCCTTCCATCTTAGAATTTTCAAATCTCTATCTCAGTTTTCGTGAGTTTTATCATCCAGATAAGCCTTCAAAGTAGCCACCATTTCTTCTGGTCTTTCTGCTGAGAAAATACCTGCATAGGCACTTTCGGGTAGTTCCTGGGACTGGGTATTGTCAAAAGTCAAGATCGGTTTCTCAAAGCGTGAAATATAGTCATAAACAACACTCAACTTGTCATCGTGGTTAATATCAAGGTAGACATCTGTCTGCTGGATCAATTTCTCAATCAAGAGAGGGAAGGTGTTGGGATAGAGGGTCACATTTTCAAAACGTGACAAGAGCATGAGTTCCGGTGCCATCGTCGTATAGGCTGCGATGTAGAAATGCACCTCTGGCAAGGCTTGAACCAGATAGTCAATTTTCTCAAGATGCCAGGAGTTGGTCAAATTAACACAAGACATAGCTGGCTGATAGACTGTGACTGGATAGTCAATTCCAGCCTGACGCCATTTTTCAGTAATGGTAGACCACTCCATCAGATGATAGTGCCACCAAACCTCACGCAAACGCCCAACTGAATGAGTGTTCCAAGGTTTGTCCTGAGAGAGGAAATGCAAGATGGCTGGCAGGGGCTCTAGGGGAATCTGGAAGATGAACTCATGTCCATGTGAGGCAGCCCCACTGTCAAAACCAATCTGGAAATTATAGTTCTGATCCAGAGGAGCATAGCTGTCATGAAAGAGCATATTGAGGATAGACTGGTCCCCTTCACTGACATGTTGGTGTTCCCGCTCCGTCAGCTCAACTAGCTCTTGTCTCATAGCTTCTGCTCGCCATTTTTTGTTGTTTATCAAGAGAACCCCTGCATTAAAACCAACCCCAACTCCAAAACAAGATGGTGCAGCAGCTAGATAGTTTTCGCCTAAGTCCATTTCAAAGAGGGGCGTCAAATCAGCCGTCACTACCAGATCACTGTCCAAGTAAAGAACCTTGTCCTCTTCAACAAAATCAGGAATAAAATAACGGGCAAAGGTCATGTGATTGATATGGGGCAATTTGTTGCTCCAGTTCATCTGAAACTGGGCGCCAAGCATCTTGACATCCACCAACTCACCGCCCATTTGCTCTACTATCGGTCTGAGAGCGCGGAACCATTCCTGGGGTATATCCTGGTTAAAGATATAGACCTTGACATGGCTATTATGGTAGCAGAGAGACTTGAGCGCTGTTTCAATCTGGCGGATATAGGCATAATCTCCTGCGAGAACAATTGTTTTTTTCATTTAGTTTCCTTCAGTTCACAACGACTGCTTCTGTGATTCCAAAAGCGTGCGGATAGACTCGATCATTTGATCTACGGCAGCTGGTGAGTAGACATGACTGTAACCACTCGAGTCATGACTAGTGGTCTCAAAAGCAAATATAGGGATTTCTCTTTGCTGCACCTCTTGGATGGTGTTTGCAATTTCATCCTCATGATTGATATCCAAGTAAAAATCAATCTTTTCCAAGACTTTTCTGACATTCATGGGATTAAAGTAAGGATAGAGGCGTACATTTAGATGTGATTGCAAATTCATAATCTCCGGTGCAAAATTGGTGTGAGCTAGGATAGAGAACTCTACATCTGGCAATTCTTGGATCAGGTGTTCGATTTGCTCTATGTGACACGTATTGGTAAAAATAGCGGTCGCATACTGGGGAGCTTGAACTAAAGATGCTAAACCTTTATGGAAATCACATTTTTTCATGACAATATCAGACCACTCTAGTCCGTAGTAAAACCACCAGTCCTCCCTCAAACGATTGAGGTTGATTTGATACCAAGGCTTGTCCCCAGTATAATGGATAATCTTGGCTGTCTTTTCAGTAGCAAGAGAATCCCTATACCAAGAATCCATCTGGTAATTTCGAGCCACTGTATCCATACCAACCATAAAATTATAGGTAGCTGGCAGCGATTTCCAACGACCTTCAAAAAGGTGATTTAACACGCCCTGATCGCCAAAAACTTGGTCATGCAGTTGGTCTGTCAAGCTCAACAAGTGCTCCGTCACCTTTTCTTGACGCCAGAGAGCCACATTAATCAGCAAGACACCTGCATTAAAAGTGCTAGGAACTAGAGCATCTGCTACAGCAGCTACTGGCCAGTCTGCCATATCTTCTAAAAAGAGTTGATCCAGGTTTGATCTAACGATGATATCCGAATCCAGGTACAAGGCTAGATCTTCGCTAACAAACTGAGGAATAAAATAACGAAAGAAAGTTGCATAACTTAGGTGGGCTAGTGGCAAACTATACTCTTTCAAACCTTGATGACTAATCTTGACATTGACGATTTTTGAGGCTAGAGGTTCTAAACGTCTCTCCATGAGCTGAAACCATTCTGATGGCAAATCATCATTGAAAACATAAAAAGTCACTGCTCGGTTATGGGCGCAGATTGACTTGATTGTTGTCTCAATCTTGTCCATATATGCATTATCACCACCGAGTACAATGGCTTTTTGAAGCTCTTTTTTCATTTCGTCCCCTTTTCTTTTCACATTCTTTTGGCTACTTTTCTACTACTATAGTTCTGATTTTTCGATGATTCTCTCACCTTCCTATTATACCTTTTCCCCTAATTTATTTCAAACTCAAAAGAGGATTTTCCCCTTCTCACATATAGAAAAAACCTTTGAAAAATCATGTTTTCAAAGGTTTTCCATTTTATTATTTATTCATTGATTTTTATATCTTATCAATGACTTTCTTTATCGTCATTCTGACCCTTCTTGGCAAGAAGACCGATACCTGTCACAGCTGCCAATGCTCCCAACAAAGCAGATGCTACCGAAGTCGACGCTCCTGTATTTGGCAAGACTTGTTTTGGCTTGCTTGAAGCGGATTGACCTTGGCTTGCAATGTTTGCCATTGAGAGAGAAGTACTTGTTGAAGTAGATACCAGAGCACTTGCTGACACAGAGCTACTAATAGAATCTGAAATCGAAAGACTAGTGCTAATCGACGTTGACTCGCTCGCTGACATGCTTGCTGAAATCGAAGCACTTGTTAGAGCCGATTCACTGGCTAATACGCTAGCTGAGAGTGAGGCGCTCGTTGAAGTAGATTCGCTCACTGATGTGCTTGCTGAGATGGAGGCACTTTCCAACGCTAACTCGTCTGCTAGCATACTTGCAGAAGTTGAAGTACTTGTTGAAGCTGATTGGCTGGCGCTGGCTGAGGCTGACTCACTCGAGCTGACTGAGGCAGACTGGCTCGAACTCAATGATGCTGATTGGCTGGAACTTACTGATGCAGACTCACTCGAACTTACCGATGCAGATTCACTCGAGCTCACTGAAGCAGACTGGCTCGTACTCAATGATGCTGATTGACTGGCGCTCAATGATGCCGATTCGCTTGCGCTTACTGACGCTGACTGACTCGAACTTACTGAAGTGGACTGACTAGCACTGGCCGAAGCTGATTCACTTGTGCTTACTGAGGCTGATTGGCTAGCACTTACTGAAGCTGATTGGCTGGCGCTCGCTGAAGCGGATTGACTTGAGCTTACAGACGCTGATTGACTAGCGCTGACTGAAGCGGACTGACTAGCGCTTACGGAAGCGGACTGGTTGGAGCTTGCAGATGCAGACTGACTGGCACTCACTGAAGCCGATTGGCTGGAGCCTGCAGATGCGGACTGGCTGGAGCTTGCAGACGCAGATTGACTCGAACTTGCTGAAGCCGATTGGCTGGAGCTTGCAGACGCAGATTGACTCGATCTGACTGAGGCCGATTCGCTTGAACTTACTGAAGCTGATTGGCTCGCGCTGACTGAGGCGGATTCACTTGAACTTACTGAGGCTGACTCACTTGCGCTTACTGATGCGGATTGACTCGAACTTACTGAAGCGGTTTGGCTTAAACTTACCGATGCTGACTCACTCGAACTTACTGACACCGATTGACTTGCGCTCGCTGAAGTGGATTGACTGGCACTTGCAGATGCAGACTCACTCGAACTTACTGAGGCTGATTGACTGGCACTCACCGATGCTGACTCACTTGCGCTCACCGATGCTGACTCACTCGAACTTACTGAGGCTGATTGGCTAGCGCTCGCTGAAGCGGACTGGCTGGCACTTACTGAAGCCGATTCACTTGAGCTTACCGAAGCAGACTCACTCGAGCTTACTGAGGCGGATTGGCTAGCGCTCGCTGAAGCGGATTGACTGGCACTTGCCGATGCAGACTCACTCGAACTTACTGAGGCTGATTGACTTGCGCTTACAGACGCAGACTGACTCGAGCTTACTGATGCGGACTGGCTGGAGCTTACCGATGCAGATTGACTAGAGCTTACTGAAGCCGATTCGCTGGAGCTCAATGATGCAGACTGGCTCGAGCTGACTGAAGCTGACTCACTCGAACTTACAGAAGCGGATTGGCTAGCGCTGGTTGAGGCTGACTGACTCGAACTTACCGAAGCTGACTGGCTAGCGCTCACTGACTCAGACTGGCTAGCACTTGCAGATGCTGATTGGCTGGCACTTGCCGAAGCTGACTGACTCGAGCTTACTGAAGCCGATTCGCTGGAGCTTGCAGATGCAGACTGGCTGGAGCTGACTGAAGCAGATTCACTGGAGCTGACTGAAGCCGATTGACTCGCACTTGTCGATGCTGATTGACTCGAGCTTACTGATGCAGACTGGCTCGCACTCACTGAAGCTGACTGGCTAGCGCTGGCTGAAGCCGATTCACTTGAGCTTACTGATGCGGATTGGCTCGAACTTACTGAAGCCGATTCACTTGAGCTTACTGAGGCAGACTGACTTGCGCTTACTGATGCGGATTGGCTCGAACTTACTGATGCGGACTCACTTGCACTCACTGAGGCTGATTGACTCGAGCTTACTGATGCGGATTGGCTGGCACTAGCTGAAGCTGATTCGCTGGAGCTCGCTGAGGCAGATTCACTCGAACTTACCGATGCTGATTGACTCGAGCTCAATGAAGCAGATTGGCTGGAGCTTGCAGATGCAGACTGACTGGCACTCACTGAAGCGGATTGACTAGCACTTGCTGAGGCTGACTCACTTGCACTCAATGATGCGGATTGGCTGGCACTTACTGAGGCTGATTGACTCGAGCTTACTGATGCGGATTGGCTCGAGCTTACAGACGCTGACTCACTCGCACTTACAGAAGCAGATTGACTAGCACTCACTGAAGCGGATTGGCTCGAGCTCGCTGAAGCAGATTGGCTAGCGCTCTCTGAGGCAGACTGGCTAGCGCTGGCTGAGGCGGATTCGCTAGAGCTTACTGAAGCTGATTGACTCGCGCTTACGGATGCGGACTGGCTGGAGCTTGCCGACGCAGATTCGCTCGAACTTGCAGATGCAGACTGACTCGAACTTAATGAGGCAGACTGACTAGCGCTCGTTGACGCAGATTGGCTTGAACTTGCTGAAGCAGACTGGCTGGCACTTGCCGAAGCTGACTGACTCGAACTTAATGAGGCAGATTCACTTGCGCTGGCTGAGGCGGATTCGCTAGAGCTTACAGATGCCGATTGACTCGAACTTACTGAAGCGGATTGGCTAGCGCTGGCTGAAGCTGACTCACTTGAACTTGCTGAAGCAGATTGACTTGAGCTTACAGATGCCGATTGACTCGAGCTGGCTGATGCGGATTGACTGGCACTTACAGATGCTGACTCACTCGAACTTACTGAGGCTGATCGACTCGCACTCGCTGAAGCGGATTGGCTTGAACTTACGGATGCTGACTGGCTTGAGCTTACTGAGGCTGATTGGCTGGAGCTTACCGAAGCAGACTGACTAGCGCTGACTGAAGCAGACTGGCTCGAGCTAGCTGAAGCGGATTCGCTGGAGCTGACCGATGCAGATTGACTGGCACTTACTGAGGCTGACTCACTTGCGCTTACTGAGGCAGATTGGCTTGAGCTCGCTGAAGCTGATTGACTCGAGCTTACTGAGGCTGATTGGCTAGCACTCACTGACGCCGATTGACTGGAGCTGGCTGATGCTGACTGGCTAGAGCTTGCCGATACAGATTGGCTTGAGCTTACCGATGCAGATTCACTCGAACTTACTGAGGCTGACTCACTCGAACTTACTGAGGCAGACTGGCTAGCGCTCACAGATGCAGATTGGCTGGAGCTTACTGAAGCGGACTGACTGGCGCTTGCTGAAGCTGATTGACTCGAACTTACAGACGCTGACTCACTCGCACTCAATGAAGCGGATTGGCTGGAGCTTACCGAAGCTGACTGGCTGGCACTTGCCGAAGCAGACTGACTTGAGCTTACTGAGGCTGACTGACTTGAGCTTACTGATGCAGATTCACTCGCGCTCACTGAAGCGGATTGGCTGGCACTTGCTGATGCAGACTCAGATTGGCTTGAGCTTACAGACGCTGATTGGCTCGCACTCGCTGACGCTGACTGACTCGAACTTACCGAAGCTGATTGACTGGCTGGAGCTGATGCAGACTCACTTGAGCTCGCTGACGCTGACTGACTCGAGCTGACCGATGCGGACTGACTAGCACTTACAGATGCCGATTGGCTTGAACTTACGGAAGCTGACTGGCTGGAGCTGACTGAAGCTGATTGGCTTGAACTTGCTGAAGCCGATTGACTCGAACTTACAGACGCCGATTGGCTGGCACTTGCTGATGCAGACTCACTTGAACTCACCGATGCGGACTGACTAGCACTTACAGATGCTGACTCACTCGAGCTTACAGATGCCGATTGGCTTGAACTTACAGAAGCTGACTGGCTGGCACTTACAGATGCTGACTCACTCGAGCTTACAGATGCCGATTGGCTGGCACTTACAGATGCTGACTGGCTGGAGCTGACTGAAGCAGATTGGCTAGCACTTGCTGAAGCCGATTGACTCGAACTTACAGACGCCGATTGACTGACGCTAGCTGAGGCAGACTCACTGGCACTTGCTGAAGCAGACTGACTCGAGCTGACTGATGCGGACTGGCTGGAGCTGACTGAAACAGATTGGCTGGAGCTCGCTGACGCTGACTGACTCGAGCTTACAGACGCTGATTGACTGGCACTTGCTGATGCCGATTGACTGGAGCTGGCTGATGCTGACTGACTCGAGCTGATCGATGCGGACTGACTAGCACTTACAGATGCCGATTGGCTTGAACTTACGGAAGCTGACTGGCTGGAGCTGACTGAAGCAGATTGACTAGCACTTGCTGAAGCCGATTGACTCGAACTTACAGACGCCGATTGGCTGGCGCTCACCGATGCTGACTGGCTGGCACTGGCCGATGCTGACTCAGATTGGCTTGAGCTTACAGACGCTGATTGGCTCGCACTCGCTGACGCTGATTGGCTCGAACTTACTGAAGCAGACTGACTTGCGCTCACTGAAGCTGATCGACTCGCACTCGCTGAAGCGGACTGACTCGAACTTGCAGACGCTGACTGACTCGAGCTCACCGAGGCTGACTCACTCGAGCTCACCGAGGCTGACTGGCTATTACTTACTGAAATTGACGCTTGATTTGGCGTAATTTGTCCATTAAACACATCTGAAACCAAACCATCCACTGTCGTACTAGCAGTCACTGGTCCACTAGGAAGTCGTCCTCCATTGCGATCATATACTTTCTTCAAGTCAGTTGCAGTAAAGGTTACACTAGTCGAGCTCCCCGTTGCCTGTTTGGTAAATGTTTCACCTGCAATTGTTAAAGTAACTGTCCCACCTGGAGCAACCCCATCCACCGTAATCGCTTGATTTGAGAGCCCACCTTTTTCGTTAAGATATTGATTCTCTATCCTTGGCGTCTGAGGACGCACAGTAAAGCTCACGTCAATTTCATCCGTACTTCCATCTGGATAAGTTACCACGGCTGTTAACTGATGACGACCAGCTGGTAAATCTGTATTGGTTCCAGATTTCCAAGTATAGGTTGTTCTAGTTCCCTTAGTAATTCCTGAGGTAGGAAACTCCGGAGTCCCTTGGGCATTCGTGATGTACTGACTAGCTTCACCAACAGAGATTGTTCCCGAATTTGTCGTAAGAGTAAAGTTTCGATTCACCTCAGCATTGATGGCTGGTTCGTACTTTTCAGACTGAGCATGGACTTCAAATTGAATTGCGGCAGGGTTGGCTGTTAAATCTTTTACAAGACCTACGTCAGTAGTATTTCCGCTAAAATTACCTTCCTGATCATAGGTGAAAACATAACGGGTCCACAAACTATTTACTGCTTGATTTTTTCCAACAGAACCCGTGATTGAAACGGTGAAAGGATTGGTTGTTGTCGCATTTCCATCCTTCGCTAGCCTATCTGTCGGAACAATCATTCTGATACTTTGACCATTACTCGTAGTGAATGAGACAACAGTTGAAGTAGCCGGATAGGCCGCGGGAACAGCAGTAGGGACAAATTTTGCATGTTCAATTCGACCACTGTTATCAGTAAACTCAATGGTCGCAGAAAAATTTTCTTCTCGATAAATTTTAAATTTTTGTCCTTCTAGAACTGCGCCACCTGTAACGGTTATTTTCTGAAGTTCTGGCTTCTCAGTATCCCTAGCAGCTCTGAAGCTAGCGGTATTTGAAGCTTTGGTCAAAGCTTGTCCGTTTCTGCTGTCACGAAGTCCAGACTTGGCACGTAACACAGCATTTGCAATGCTATTTCGAGCTTCTGTAGCCTTATTCAAAATAGAAGTAAAATCAGAAAGCTCCCCTTTCAAGGCATCTGCTATCTCATTCTTCGCTAGACTAGCCTTCGTGATCGCCTCATCCGAGTTTGGAAGCCCCTGAGCTTGAGCTAGAAACTGCCCAATCTCAGCAGACAAAGCCTCTAATTTCTTCCGTTTTTCTTCACTTTGCTTTTCTGTCAAGGCTAGGGAAGTCATTGTGAGACTCGATTCAGCCGTCACACCTTCATTCTTTACACGACCAGACTGACTTTGAGGCAAGGATTCTGTAGAAAAATCAACTGCTTTTAATTCTTTCGAAGGTTGTGATTCTTTCACTGTCTCCCGAGCTGACTCACTTGCTTGGTACTGACTTTGAACACCAACTGAAGCTCTCTCTGACAGATTACTATTCTCTTGATTTTGTGTTCCAAGGGATTCACTTGAACTAGCAGTTACACTTTGACTGTTTGCCAAAGATTGACTAGTAGAAGCAGATTGGCTCATCGACTGACTCATACTAGATGAGCTTGAGGCACTGATGGACTGACTCGTAGAGGCAGATTGACTGGCGCTCTGCGAATTGAATTCTGACAATGACTGGCTTTGACTGGTAGACAAAGACAGACTCGCAGTATCTTGATGATCCTGTGTCGTCCCTAGCACTACTGAATCTCTCGTCGCCAGGGTATCTTTTGATTCGACAGTCTTTTCAACAGCGACTGCATCATTGGCATAAACACGCGTTTGCGTCGCAGCAAAACCACCTAAGATCGTTCCCGTAGCTGCTATCCCTTTCAAGACATCCACGCCGGTCAACTTCTGACCTTCTTGCTTTTCAACCATTTCTGTCTTTACTTGGCTCGTATCCGCACTTCCACGCATCACCTTAAATAAGCCAAAAAGGGAAGTCGAGGCCCGTAGCCAATGCTTCCCTGATTTGATTAATTTGAACCGAGTTACACGGTCTGTTTCTCTATATTCACCCTTCTGGCGTCTAAAAAACATGTTCATCCCCTCAACTTGAAAAAGATCTATTCACCTATAAAATACTATCTTCTTATTATATACCAAATATACCGACAATTCAATATCTATAATATATCCTAAAGAAAGAAAATGATTTCAAAAATAACTTGATTTCAAATCTATTCTGTTTTTTCAATATAATCTTCATTTTATTGTTCTGTTAATATATTTTATTTATTTTTTAACCATTTCTATATGCTTTAAAAATTGAGCAAATAATTCCAATCACTCAGGGAATTGATTTTTATTCAAAATATAGAAAAAGTCCATGAATCAATAGCATCCACAGACTTTTAGGAGTAGAGTATTTAAAGGTAGTTTCACAAATGAACTAATGAGGCCGGTAGCCGAGGTAACTTTCTATCCTTTCCAACGAAAAAATCCACGAATCGAAAGCATTCGCGGACTTTTCTTACAACGCATTTAAGCAAAATGCCATACTAATTAATAGCCGTAATCTACGACACGAAGAGGCGAAAACGATTATTTTTCGCCGATGAATTAGTAAGGCAGTTAGCTAGTTCGCCAAATAGCGACTAGCGTCCAACAATTAGGAACTTTAGTTCCAATTGTTGGTACTGAGTTACATCTTCTCCTCCAACTCTACGTCTGGATACTTGTCCGCAAACCAGCGGAGGGCAAAGTCATTTTCAAAGAGGAAGACTGGTTGGTCAAAACGGTCTTTGGCCAAGATATTTCGGCTTGATGACATCCGTTCATCCAAGTCCTCAGGCTTGATCCAACGAACGGTCTTTTTACCCATTGGGCTCATGACCACTTCCGCATTGTACTCGCCTTCCATACGGTGCTTAAAGACTTCAAACTGGAGTTGACCAACAGCGCCTAGCATGTACTCGCCTGTTTGGTAATTCTTATAAAGCTGAATAGCTCCTTCTTGCACCAATTGCTCAATCCCCTTGTGGAAGGATTTTTGCTTCATGACGTTCTTAGCAGAAACTTTCATGAAAATCTCAGGTGTAAAGGTTGGCAATGGTTCAAATTCAAACTTATTTTTTCCAACCGTCAAGGTGTCTCCAACCTGATAAGTACCGGTATCGTAAACCCCGATGATATCACCTGCAACAGCGTTTGTCACATTCTCACGACTTTCCGCCATAAACTGGGTGACATTAGAAAGCTTGGCAGTCTTCCCAGTACGAGGCAAATTGACACTCATTCCTCGCTCAAATTCACCCGATACGATACGGACAAAGGCAATGCGGTCACGGTGACGAGGGTCCATGTTGGCTTGGATTTTAAAGACAAATCCTGAGAAATCCTTATCATAAGGATCCACAATTTCGCCATCTGGTTTCTTGTGGCCATGTGGTTCTGGAGCAAACTCAAGGAAGGTTTCAAGGAAGGTCTGAACCCCAAAGTTTGTCAAGGCTGATCCGAAGAAGACTGGTGTTAATTCACCCGCTAAAATAGCTTCTTCTGAAAACTCATTCCCAGCTTCTTGAAGGAGTTCGATATCGTCCTTAACCTGAGCGTAGAAAGGATTGCTTCCAAAAAGCTTATCCCCATCTTCTAGACTGGCAAAGCGTTCATCCCCTTTATAAAGCTCCAAACGTTGGTTATAAAGGTCATACAAGCCTTCAAAGGCTTTCCCCATCCCGATTGGCCAGTTCATCGGATAGCTCGCAATACCTAGGACTTCTTCTAGTTCTTGCAAGAGGTCCAGTGGCTCACGACCATCACGGTCCAGCTTGTTCATAAAGGTAAAGACTGGAATGCCACGGTGCTTCACAACCTCAAACAATTTCTTGGTTTGGGCCTCGATACCCTTGGCAGAGTCCACGACCATGACCGCAGCATCCACCGCCATCAAGGTACGATAAGTATCTTCTGAGAAGTCCTCGTGTCCTGGTGTGTCGAGGATATTGACGCGCTTGCCGTCGTAGTCAAACTGCATAACAGATGACGTGACCGAAATTCCACGTTGTTTCTCAATATCCATCCAGTCAGACTTGGCAAAAGTCCCTGTTTTCTTTCCTTTAACCGTACCAGCCTCACGAATCTCGCCCCCAAAATAGAGCAACTGCTCCGTAATGGTTGTCTTACCCGCGTCCGGGTGGGAGATGATGGCAAAGGTACGGCGTTTCTTTATTTCTTCTTGAATAGTCATAAGTTCTCTTTCTTTGATGTTCTATTTTTAGTTGTTTCAGTAGCTAAGAATGATGTTTACATTGGATTTTACTATTCCTTTCAACTCTCCATTATAGCGGATTTTGGGGAGTTTTTCAATTGCTCGTCTGACGAAAAGCAAGCTAGAGCACAGATTGCACCTGATTTCTCTTTTTCCACCGTTTCTTGAACAAGATATCAAAGAGAACCAGAGCCAGCGAAAGGATGACGGACACAAGAAGGTATTTTAGCCACAAGGGAGCATCTGGAATAAAAGGTGTCTTGTTTAACAAACCATAATTTCCACCCGTCACCTGATTAACCCCAACTAGAAAGAGATTGAGGATAAAGGTATAGGCTACAATCATATATTTCTTGAGCAAAGTCTTATCATAGTGATTCATCAAGTAAACCAAGGAATTCACTAGAAGGGCATAGTGCCCAATCAAAAATGAAAAACTGGTGATATGGGGGAAATCATAGGGGTCAAAAACGGGGTAAACCAATGCAAAGACCGCTCCACTTGCTCCTAAGAGGGCAAAATATTGCTTGCTCCGCCATTTATCTGGCAAGAAAACCACCGCAAACATAGCCAAACGGCAATGGTAAAATGGAAGGCTATTAGAAAATGGAATCCCAAAGCCAACATACCAGCTATATAGGGCTAGCAACTGGAGAATCTGAATTCCCTTAAACAAGCGAACAAATTTCGGATTTTTGTGATAAGCAAGTGCTCCATATATACAAAGCACTAATAGGAGCATCATAATCCCATACCAAAAGAGCGAAATGGGAGGAGGAACCGTTTGAGATCTGGTGATAAATTGATGGAACATATTTCTATCCTAACTCTTATTTTTTCTATTCTCTAGTTTAACCATTATAGCGAATTAAAAGCGATTTTTCAATTTCTATTTCTTTTCAGTTTGGCTCCCTTATTTATAGGAAAATATGGTAAAATAGAACAGACTAAAAATCATCATTTCACGAAAGGATGCAAGATGAAAATTACGCAAGAAGAGGTAACACACGTTGCCAATCTTTCAAAATTAAGATTCTCTGAAGAAGAAACTGCTGCCTTTGCGACTACCTTGTCTAAGATTGTTGACATGGTTGAATTGCTGGGCGAAGTTGACACAACTGGTGTCGCACCTACTACAACTATGGCTGACCGCAAGACCGTACTCCGCCCTGATGTGGCCGAAGAAGGAACAGACCGTGATCGCTTGTTTAAAAACGTACCTGAAAAAGATAACTACTATATCAAGGTACCAGCTATCCTAGATGATGGAGGAGATGCCTAATGACTTTTAATCATAAAACCATTGAAGAGTTACACAATCTCCTTGTCTCTAAAGAGATTTCAGCAACTGAATTGACCCAAGCAACTCTTGAAGATATCAAATCTCGCGAGACAGCTATCAACGCTTTTGTCACCATCGCTGAAGAGCAAGCCCTTGCTCAAGCTAAGGCCATTGATGAAGCTGGAATTGACGCGGATAATGTCCTTTCAGGAATTCCGCTTGCCGTTAAAGATAATATCTCTACAGATAGTATCCTGACAACTGCTGCCTCAAAAATGCTCTACAACTACGAGCCTATCTTTGATGCGACAGCCGTTGCCAATGCAAAATCTAAGGGCATGATCGTTGTTGGGAAAACCAACATGGACGAGTTTGCCATGGGTGGTTCTGGTGAGACTTCTTACTACGGCGCAACAAAAAATGCTTGGGATCATAGCAAGGTTCCTGGTGGATCATCAAGTGGTTCTGCTGCAGCTGTAGCGTCAGGGCAAGTCCGCTTGTCACTCGGTTCTGATACTGGTGGTTCCATCCGCCAACCTGCCGCCTTCAACGGGATTGTTGGTCTCAAACCAACCTACGGAACGGTTTCTCGTTTCGGTCTCATTGCCTTTGGTAGCTCTCTAGATCAAATCGGACCTTTTGCACCAACTGTTAAGGAAAATGCCCTCTTGCTCAACGCTATTGCCAGCGAAGATGCCAAAGATTCTACTTCTGCTCCTGTCCGCATTGCTGACTTTACTTCAAAAATCGGGCAAGACATCAAGGGCATGAAAATTGCTTTGCCTAAGGAATACCTCGGTGAAGGAATTGACCCAGAAGTTAAAGAAACCATTATCAAGGCAGCCAAACACTTTGAGAAACTTGGCGCTATCGTCGAAGAAGTCAGTCTACCTCACTCAAAATACGGAGTTGCCGTTTACTATATCATTGCTTCATCAGAAGCATCCTCAAACTTGCAACGCTTTGACGGTATCCGTTACGGCTATCGTGCAGAGGATGCGACCAACCTTGATGAAATCTATGTAAACAGCCGCAGCCAAGGTTTCGGTGAAGAGGTAAAACGCCGCATCATGCTGGGTACTTTCAGTCTATCATCAGGTTACTACGATGCCTACTACAAGAAGGCTGGACAGGTCCGTACCCTCATCATCCAAGATTTCGAAAAAGTCTTTGCGGATTACGACTTGATTTTGGGACCAACTGCTCCAAGTGTTGCTTATGACTTGGACTCACTCAACCATGACCCAGTTGCCATGTACTTGGCTGACCTTTTGACCATCCCTGTCAACTTGGCAGGCCTCCCAGGAATTTCAATTCCTGCTGGATTCTCTCAAGGTCTACCAGTCGGTCTCCAATTGATCGGTCCTAAATACTCAGAAGAAACCATTTACCAAGCTGCTGCTGCCTTTGAAGCAACAACAGACTACCACAAACAACAACCCGTGATTTTTGGAGGTGACAACTAATGAACTTTGAAACAGTCATTGGACTTGAAGTCCACGTAGAGCTCAACACCAATTCAAAAATCTTCTCACCTACATCTGCCCACTTTGGAAATGACCAAAATGCCAATACCAACGTAATTGACTGGTCTTTCCCAGGAGTTCTTCCAGTTCTCAATAAAGGTGTTGTTGATGCTGGTATCAAGGCTGCTCTTGCCCTCAACATGGACATCCACAAGCACATGCACTTTGACCGCAAGAACTACTTCTATCCCGATAATCCTAAAGCCTACCAAATTTCTCAGTTTGATGAGCCAATCGGCTACAACGGTTGGATTGAAGTGGAGCTCGAAGACGGTACGACTAAGAAAATCGGTATCGAACGCGCTCACTTGGAAGAAGACGCTGGTAAAAACACCCACGGTACAGATGGCTACTCCTATGTCGACCTCAATCGTCAAGGGGTGCCTTTGATTGAGATCGTATCTGAAGCTGACATGCGTTCTCCAGAGGAAGCCTACGCTTATCTAACAGCCCTCAAGGAAGTTATCCAATACGCTGGCATTTCTGACGTTAAGATGGAAGAAGGTTCCATGCGTGTGGATGCCAATATCTCTCTTCGTCCTTATGGTCAAGAGAAATTCGGTACCAAGACTGAGTTGAAGAACTTGAATTCCTTCTCAAACGTTCGCAAGGGTCTTGAATACGAAGTCCAACGTCAAGCTGAAATCCTTCGCTCAGGTGGTCAAATCCGCCAAGAAACACGCCGTTACGATGAAGCTAACAAAGCAACCATCCTCATGCGTGTCAAAGAAGGAGCTGCGGACTACCGCTACTTCCCAGAGCCAGACCTACCACTCTTTGAAATCTCAGACGAGTGGATCGAAGAAATGCGAACTGAGTTGCCAGAATTTCCAAAAGAACGCCGTGCGCGCTATGTGTCTGACCTTGGCTTGTCAGACTACGATGCTAGTCAGTTGACGGCAAACAAAGTCACTTCTGACTTCTTTGAAAAAGCTGTTGCCCTTGGTGGCGATGCTAAGCAAGTCTCTAACTGGCTCCAAGGTGAAGTCGCTCAGTTCTTGAATGCTGAAGGTAAAACACTGGAACAAATCGAATTGACACCAGAAAACTTAGTAGAAATGATTGCCATCATTGAAGATGGTACCATCTCATCTAAGATTGCCAAGAAAGTCTTTGTTCATCTAGCTAAAAATGGTGGTAGCGCGCGTGAATACGTGGAAAAAGCAGGCTTGGTGCAAATCTCAGATCCAGATGTTCTGATTCCAATCATTCACCAAGTCTTTGCCGATAATGAAGCTGCTGTTGCTGACTTCAAATCAGGCAAACGAAACGCAGACAAGGCCTTCACAGGATTCCTTATGAAGGCAACCAAAGGCCAAGCCAACCCACAAGTTGCTCTTAAACTACTTGCCCAGGAATTGGCTAAGTTGAAAGACAGTGAGTAATTCGCTAGTAGCCACCCAGTAGTCTAGCCAGCTACCTTTTCAATCATATAGTTAGGAGACACATGAAAAAGTTTTACGCTCTTTTAATGACCTGTTTATTACTTGTTTTTCTATCCGTGCCTCAAATCGTTGATGCGGGTGTCGGACATTCCAGAAGTGGAGGGAGCAGCCGCAGTAGCTCCAGAAGTAGCAGCCGCTCAAGTGGAGGTGGAAGTCGTTCTGGCGGATCATCCTACCACTACTACCGCTCTGGATACGGATCATCCTCTGACAGTTCTACTAGCTCTCCCTATCTAGGATTTATGTTCATATTAGTCGGAGGAATCATACTAGTTGTTATCGTCAAATCCTTGCAGAATAAGTCTGGAGATTCGAGTTCAACCTACACTAGTAATGATTATCAGACGCTCCATCGTCGAGTTGAACACAACACACTGGCCATTAGTCGTGTGAAATATGGGGATCCAAACTTTGACGCGGAAGCCTTCACATCTTGGGTTAAGGAAGTCTACCTTAAATTGCAGGTTGCCTGGACTGAAAAAAATTGGAACTCTGTCCGCACTTTGGAAAGTACCAGTCTCTACTCTCAACATAGCACCCAACTCGAAGACCATATTCGAGCTAAAACAACCAATGTTTTAGAGAAAGTTTGTATCGAAAATGTTCGCATCAAGGAGTTCATTGAAAATCCTGACGGAAACGACACCTTAGTGGTGATCCTGTCATCTACCTTGCGTGACTATGTCATTGACGATGAGACTCGCCGTGTCCTTGAAGGAGACCCTAAAAAAGATCTCTTCACCGTGTATCAATTGAACTTTATCCGTCAACACGGTAGCCAAACACAAGCAGTCAATCCAGACGAAGTTGTGAGCGACCACTGTCCAAACTGTGGCGCCCCATTGAAAATCTCTGCAGTTAGCGAGTGCGACTACTGTGGTGCCAATCTCTCTCGCAGTCCAAACCAATGGGTACTGGATACCTATGATGTTGTGGATGAAGACGAGCTTTATAATTAGGAGGAATTATGGGATTTATACGTGCAGCCTTATCAGCAGGCTTAAATAGTTTTAATGATAGTAAATTCAAGGAAGCCATTGTCCTTCCAGATAATGTCTCTGGCGACGCCTTGGCCATCAAGGGGCAATTGCTCACAAAAGACCCAGATGGACGTTCTCGTCACAGCAATCAAAATACAGGCCTCTTGTCAGATGGCAGTGTAGTCATCGTTCCTCAAGGCTATAGCGCTGTTTTGGTAAACAACGGTACCTTCCTTGGTGAAGTTCTCGAAGCTGGTAGCCACGAATGGCAAGCTGGTGATAATGCCTGGCTCCTTGAAAAAGGTGGTTTAAAAGGCACTTGGGAAAACTTTAAAAACCGTTTCTCTTTTGGTGGACAAGTCATCACTCAACAAGAAATCATCTTTATCCGCATGCAACCTATTGCAGGTAATAAGTTCGGCACACAAAATGCGGTCGAATATTTCAGTGAACGTTACCAACAACTGCTCAACATTCGTTTCTATGGCTTGTTTGATGTAAAAATAGCTGACCCAGTCCTCTTCTACGTGAGTTCTGTTAGCCGTCAAATTACTGACGGACAGCCATTTACTCTCCAAGATGTAGCTCAAGGAACGCTCCGTCAAAATATCGCACCAAAAATCGCGATTGCCATCGCCAAATATACCAACGAAAACAAGGTTGATATCTATAGCCTCAATGCCAACCAAGATACCTTTAACGAACTCGCTAAACAAGAGGTCAACAAGGTTTGGACAGGCCTCTACGGAATTGAAGCAACTAATATCTTGCTTGAAGACCTCAGCTACGACCAAGAAAGTCTTGATATCGTTCGCAAGCTTGATAGTGAGCTCGTGGCAATGAAGTACAACACGATTGAAATCGAAGAACGCCGTGCTCGTAACGAAGCCCTCATTGCTGCAGCTGCCAACGAAGGAAATGGCAATGGGATGAACATGTTTATGGGTATGAATCTTGGCCAAACTCTCGGTGGTCAACTAAGCCAACAAGTCCAAAATCAAGCGCCGGCTCAAAACACTGGGCAAACTGCCAGCAAGAATTTTTACATCGAAGTCGATGGAAAATACGTTCTCGTTACCAAAGACGAAGATGGAAATATCGTACCAGTCAACTAATTAAGCTCCTTCTGACATTTGAGTAATGTTGTCTTTTATGGTACAATAAAGAGTAAATTATTTTATTAAAGAGGTAAAAACATGATTGAAGCAAGTAAATTAAAGGCTGGTATGACCTTTGAAACAGCTGACGGAAAATTGATCCGCGTTTTGGAAGCTAGCCACCACAAACCAGGTAAAGGAAACACCATCATGCGTATGAAATTGCGTGATGTCCGTACTGGTTCTACATTTGACACAAGCTACCGTCCAGAGGAAAAATTTGAACAAGCCATCATCGAGACTGTCCCAGCTCAATACTTGTACAAAATGGATGACACAGCTTACTTCATGAATACAGAAACTTACGACCAATACGAAATTCCTGTAGTCAACGTTGAAAACGAATTGCTTTACATCCTTGAAAACTCAGATGTGAAGATCCAATTCTACGGAACTGAAGTAATCGGTGTGACAGTTCCAACTACTGTTGAATTGACAGTTGCAGAAACTCAACCATCTATCAAAGGTGCTACTGTTACAGGTTCTGGTAAACCAGCAACGATGGAAACTGGACTTGTCGTAAACGTTCCAGACTTCATCGAAGCAGGACAAAAACTCGTTATCAACACTGCAGAAGGAACTTACGTTTCTCGTGCCTAATCTCTAGAAAG
Organism: uncultured Streptococcus sp.; assembly: GCA_963533645.1. GTDB lineage: Bacteria > Bacillota > Bacilli > Lactobacillales > Streptococcaceae > Streptococcus. The sequence continues at coordinate 42,856 of CAUSQY010000001.1, forward strand.
AGGTCATTCTATGGGAATTGAAGAACAACTTGGCGAAATCGTTATCGCCCCACGTGTACTTGAAAAAATCATTGCTATTGCTACTGCAAAAGTAGAGGGTGTTCACTCTTTTTCAAACAAATCAGTATCTGACACCCTTTCAAAACTTTCACTCGGCCGTGGCGTTTATCTAAAAAACGTGGACGAAGAACTCACAGCTGATATCTACCTCTACCTAGAGTACGGAGTAAAAGTTCCTAAGGTAGCGGTTGCTATCCAGAAAGCTGTCAAAGATGCCGTCCGTAATATGGCTGATGTAGAACTCGCTGCTATCAATATTCACGTTGCAGGTATCGTTCCAGATAAAACACCAAAACCAGAATTGAAAGATCTATTTGACGAGGACTTCCTCAATGACTAGTCCACTATTAGAATCTAGACGCCAACTCCGTAAATGCGCTTTTCAAGCTCTCATGAGTCTTGAGTTCGGTACGGATGTCGAAACTGCTTGTCGTTTCGCCTATACTCATGATCGTGAAGATACGGATGTGCAGCTTCCAGCCTTTTTGACAGAGCTAGTTTCTGGTGTTCAAGCTAAAAAGGAAGAACTAGACAAGCAAATCACACAGCATTTAAAAGCAGGTTGGACCATCGAGCGTTTAACACTCGTGGAGAGAAACCTCCTTCGCTTGGGAGTCTTTGAAATCACTTCATTTGACACCCCTCAGTTGGTTGCTGTTAATGAAGCTATTGAGCTTGCAAAGGACTTCTCAGATCAAAAATCTGCCCGTTTTATCAACGGACTGCTCAGCCAGTTTGTAACAGAAGAACAGTAAAAAGAAAAAGTGTTTGACAGCTATCAAACACTTTTTTCTTTGCCTACCACTATCTAAAAAAGTGGTAATAGACATAATTATAAACAAAAATCCAGATGGGTTTTGCATAAATAAGGAAGTTGAAAAAACTATGGCAAAGGATGGTGATTGTTAAGTTCTTTGTCCAACGGTAGACAAGGGCATAGAAGAGACCGCCTAAACTATAAATAATCAAACTGATAGGATCTCGGTGAGTTAGGATCAAATGACTAAGTCCAAAGATAAGAGCAGATAGGATAACATCCAGATAGTACTTGGACTGGGGGAAAAAGGTATTCATAAAGTACCCTCTATGAATCAGTTCCTCTAATATAGGTCCGACGACTACTGTTAAACTAAAACTGAGAACAGTTGATAGAAAAGTTGGTTGCCCATTGGAGTATAGAATCGAAAGAAGGTCTTGAAAGATATACTTGTTATCAATTAAGTGATGAAACTGTAACTGAAAAGCATCCACCAATTGACGATCAAAATAAGTAGCCACTAGACCAAATACAAGGTAAAAGAATCTTGACTTCTTCGAACCCTTTTTCTCAAAAATATAGAGCATCTCTTTCTTTTTGAGCCAGTAGATAAATAATAGCAAAAGAGCTATTACTTCAACTGTTAAAAAGATAGAATAGCCATCTATCCCCCATCCTAAAAACTTAGTTAGATGCATAATCCCTAACTCTGGTAGATAAATCGATAGAAATACCAGTAAGATAAAGACTCCCAAATGCCCTAGTTTTTTCATACTTACCCCTTTAAATTATCAATAGCCAATACCAGAACCACGTCTAGTCGCATGAGTCAATATTGTACTCGAGTCAGTTGCAATGCTATAAGCATAAGGCCAACTCCAATTTATATCATCAACCAACCAAATCATGCCACTACCTGAAACTTGGTCTAACTCTTCAGATGAAAGAACTGTAAATGTATCTGTACCTGTCATTCCAAGTAGCTCCTTAAAATAAAATTTTGTAAGCTTACATCTACAGTATACATCTTTTTTATCTATTTTATAGTCCATTTCCTCAACTGTCAATTTATCACCCTAAATGGTGGCTTTACTCATTGAGAAATAAGAAATTGATAAAAGAGATTTCTCTATCTTCCCATCAAATTAGAAAAAGTGTTTGACAATTATCAAACACTTTTTTCTTTGTTTCCTACTATCTAAAAATCAAATAATAAATATAAAATAAAATCGACGGTGCATAGGGAATCGCATTATAGAAACTATGACAAACAATGGTAAATCGAAGACTACCCGTAACTCGATAAGCGACTGCAAATAGAAGACCAAGAATACTATAAATGATGAGGCTGATGGGATCATGATGGGATAGAATCAAGTGACTGAGACCAAAGATGAAAGAAGACAAGATCACATCCAAATAAAACTCCGACTTCGGAAAGAAGGTATTCATAAAATAACCCCTATAGATTGTCTCCTCAACAACAGGTACAATCGAAATGTTAAAGATTAAAAATATAAGACTTGATAGAGTCGTTTCTCTTCCGTTTAAGTAAAGTTCTGAAAGAAGGTCTTGGAAAATAAAGCTATGGTCAATCAATCGAATATTCTGCATTCTAAATCCATTTAAAAAAGAATAGATAAGAAAGCAAGCCACTAAGAAAGCGAGATAGGACCAGCGCCAACCCTTTTTCTCGAAGATAAAGAGCATCTTCTTCTTTTTCAACCACAAAACGAATAAAAAGAAAATAAGCAACACTTCTCCAACTAGGAAGATTATATAGCTGTCCATTCCTAAACCAAAGGTTCTAGCTAGAGTTATAGCTCCTAATGGCGTTAAATAAATGTACAGGAACATTAAAATCATACAGATTCCTAAATGTATTGTCTTTTTCATTCTTTCTCTCCTAATGGTAAACTCTCTATTAGTGCTCTATAGAGGATATACTATTGATTGTTTTTCTTATTTATCTATGCTCTATTATCAAAATAGCTAGAACAAATTGTTCTAGCTTTTAAATGTTCTTAGTATTTTCTAAATCGTTGGTAACGTTCTTCAATAAGTTGGTCGAGTGGTAGTTCTTGCAACCTATCTAGTTCTGCACGCAATTCATTTTTAACGCAACCTAGCAGTTCTTTACTTGACAGCCCTGCTTCTGAGATTACCTTGTCTACGATTCCCATTTCTAGAAGTTCGTGTGAAGTGATTTTCATCAACTCCGCTGCTTCCATAGCACGACTTCCATCCTTCCAAAGGATAGAGGCAAATCCTTCAGGGCTAAGTACGGCGTAGATTGAGTTTTCTAACATCCAGACACGGTTAGCTACGGCTAGAGCTAGGGCCCCACCAGATCCTCCTTCACCGATAATAATCGCGATGATTGGAACCTTGAGATCACTCATTTCCATCAGGTTTCGGGCGATTGCTTCACCTTGTCCACGTTCCTCGGCTCCAACACCTGGGTAAGCACCCGCCGTATTGATAAAGGTCACAACTGGACGGCCAAACTTTTCTGCCTGTTTCATCAAACGTAAGGCCTTACGATAACCTTCTGGATGAGGTTGCCCGAAATTCCGTTTGAGGTTGTCATGAAGACTCTTCCCCTTTTGGATACCAAGGACAGTTACTGCTTGTTCACCTAACCAGCCAATTCCACCGATAACCGCACCATCATCGCGGAAAGAGCGATCTCCATGCAATTCGATAAACTCGTCAAAGATTCCATTGGCAAAATCAAGTGCGGTCAAACGACTCTGCTCGCGTGCCTCTCTGACTATTTTTGCAATATTCATCCGCGACTTCCTCCATGCAATCTTACTAATTTAGCAATTGTTTCAGGCAATTCTCTCCGTTTGACAATTGCATCAACAAATCCATGTTCAAGCAAAAATTCTGCCTTTTGGAAGTCATCCGGCAAGGTCTCTCGAACTGTATTTTCGATAACACGACGCCCAGCAAAACCAACCAAACTCTGTGGCTCCGCTAGGATAATATCACCTTCCATAGCAAAAGAAGCGGTCACCCCACCTGTTGTCGGATCGGTCAAAATAGTTAGGTAAAAAAGTCCGGCCTTGGAATGACGTTGAACTGCCGCAGAAATTTTAGCCATCTGCATCAAGCTCATGATTCCTTCTTGCATACGGGCTCCACCAGAAGCTGTGAAAAGTACGACTGGCAAGTTTTCTACCGTTGCATACTCAAACAAGCACGTGATTTTTTCACCCACAACGGTTCCCATAGAAGCCATGATAAAGTTTGAATCCATAATCCCAAGGGCAACTTTTTGTCCCTTGATGTTAGCTGTACCAGTCAGCACTGCTTCATCCAAACCTGTCTTTTCACGCATAGTAGCAAGTTTTTTCTGGTAGCCAGGAAAGTTTAATGGATCTTGAGTTTCAATACCCGTAAACATCTCCACAAAGCTGTCAGAATCAATCGTCAAATCCAAGCGTTCCTGAGCTGAAATACGGAAAGTATAGCTACAATGGGGACAAATGCGCTCACTCCCAAGGTCCTTTTGGTAAATGGTGTGTTTACAACCAGGACACTGGGAAAAGAGTTCATCCGGAACCTCAGGCTTGGCTTGTGGTTTCTGCCTTACGGAACGGTTAGGATTGATCCGAATATACTTATCCTTTTTACTAAATAGAGCCATAACTCCCCCTTTTAGTTCTCATACTGTTTGAAAGTCTATTCTTTTTCTTGGTATTTTGGCAAGAAAGTTTCCATCAAGAAGGAAGTATCATAGTCACCAGCGATAACTCGGCGGTCTGAAATCAGATCCAACTGGAAGTCTGCATTGGTTTGCACTCCTTCAATATCAAGTTCATAAAGTGCCCGTTGCATCTTCATAAGAGCGTCAAAACGATTCTCCCCATGAACAATGATTTTGGCAATCATACTATCATAGAAAGGAGGAATGGTATAACCTGGATAGACTGCAGAGTCTACACGCAATCCAACTCCTCCACTTGGAAGGTAGAGGTTGGTGATTTTTCCTGGGCTTGGAGCAAAGTTAAATGCTGGATTTTCCGCATTGATCCGGCACTCGATAGCATGACCTCGTAGGACAATATCTTCTTGTTTGAAAGGTAAAGGTTGCCCGGCAGCAATGCGAATCTGTTCCTTCACGATATCCACACCTGAAACAAACTCTGTGACTGGGTGTTCAACTTGCACACGAGTATTCATTTCCATGAAGTAGAAATTGCCACTCGCTTCATCGAGAAGAAATTCAATCGTACCTGCATTTTCATAGCCTACAGACTCTGCTGCACGAACGGCTGCAGCACCAATTTCATGACGAAGGGTTTTACCGATCGCAATGGATGGGCTTTCTTCTAAGACCTTTTGGTTATTCCGTTGGAGTGAACAATCCCGTTCACCAAGATGGACAACATGACCCTCTTGATCTGCAAGAATCTGAACTTCGATATGACGAGCTGGATAAATCACACGTTCAAGATACATAGCGCCATTTCCAAAATTGGCCTTAGCTTCACTGGATGCTGTCTCAAAGGCTGCGACCAAGTCTTCTGCCTTTTCAACCTTACGAATTCCCTTTCCACCACCACCTGCCGATGCCTTAAGCATGACTGGATAGCCAATTTTTTCTGCAACTGCAAGGGCCTCTTCAGCCGTGTGAACTTCACCATCAGATCCTGGGATAACTGGAACCCCAGCCTTGATCATTTGCTCACGCGCATTGATCTTATCTCCCATGGTATCCATTACTGCCCCAGAAGGACCGATGAACTTGATCCCCACTTCGTCACACATAGTGGCAAACTTGGAATTCTCACTAAGAAATCCAAAACCTGGGTGGATGGCTTCTGCCTCTGTCAAGACTGCAGCCGATAAAATAGCGTTGATATTGAGATAAGATTCTGTCGCCTTACCAGGTCCGATACAGATAGCTTCATCTGCTAGGAGTGTGTGAAGAGCTTCCTTATCAGCAGTTGAATAGACTGCTACAGTCGCAATGCCCAATTCACGCGCAGCTCGAATAATGCGAACCGCAATCTCACCACGGTTGGCAATCAAAATTTTACGAAACATGGAGAACCTCCTTAGTTTCCAATTGCAAAGGTAAGAGTACCACTCGCTGCAAGCTTACCATCTACTTCAGCCTTTGCTTCAACCACAGCAATCGTACCACGACGTTTGACAAAAGTAGCCGTCATGACTAATTGGTCACCTGGTACAACTTGCTTCTTGAACTTAACCTTGTCCATGCCAGCATAGAAGACCAGTTTCCCTTTATTTTCAGGTTTGGACAATTCCAAGACACCAGCAGTCTGGGCCAAGGCTTCCATGATAAGAACACCTGGCATAACTGGGTATTGAGGAAAATGACCATTGAAGAAAGGTTCGTTGATGGTGACATTTTTAATGGCAACAATGGTATCCTCGCTCACTTCCAAGACACGGTCCACTAGGAGCATAGGATAACGGTGGGGAAGAGCTTCTTTGATTCCTTGAATATCGATCATTTGATACGTACCAATCCTTTACCGAACTCAACCATTTCTTCATTTGAAACGAGAATTTCTGTCACCACACCATCCTTAGGTGCAGGGATTTCATTCATGACTTTCATGGCTTCGATGATCACCAAAGTCTGACCTTTTTTAACACTGTCTCCGACTGTGACAAAGGCAGGTTTATCTGGTCCAGCAGCCAAGTAAGCCACCCCTACAAGTGGACTCTCAACGACATCACCCTCTGGAGCAACCGTCGTTTCAGCTGGTGCTGGAGCTTCTTCCACTGCACTCTCTACTGGAGTTGAAGGGGCAGAAACTACTGGATTTGCAGCTACTGTAGTTGGCACTGGAGCAACTTGAGCTGGTGCTTCAGAAGCCATTCTTGCTTCATTCTTACTAAACTGCAATTCATCCGTTCCGTTTTTATAAGAAAATTCTCTCAAACTTGATTGGTCAAATTGAGCCATCAAGTCCTTGATCTCATTTAAATTCATAATTATTTATTCTCCCAACGTTTGAAAGCAAGAACCGCATTGTGTCCACCAAAACCAAAAGTGTTTGAAATAGCATAAGGGATTTCTTGCTCCAAGCCTTGTCCATAAACGACATTCGCTTCGATATAGTCTGATAACTCGCTTGTTCCAGCTGTCATTGGTACATAGTTATGACGCATAGCTTCGATGGTAGCGATGGCTTCTACTGCCCCTGCAGCACCAAGCAAGTGTCCTGTAAAGGACTTGGTTGAAGATACAGGTACTTCTTTACCAAGAACAGCTACGATCGCACCACTTTCTCCTTTTTCATTAGCAGGAGTTGAAGTTCCGTGGGCGTTGACATAAGCCACTTGCTCTGGAGAAATTTCTGCTTCTTCCAAAGCCAACTTCATAGCCTTAATCGCACCTTGACCTTCTGGATGAGGTGAAGTCATATGGTAAGCATCACAGGTATTACCATAGCCAACTACTTCAGCCAAGATGGTCGCCCCACGTTTTTCAGCATGTTCAAGGCTTTCAAGAACCAACATTCCTGAACCTTCTCCCATCACAAAACCATTACGGTCTTTGTCAAATGGGATAGAAGCACGAGTTGGATCCTCTGTAGTTGATAGGGCGGTCAAAGCTTGGAAACCAGCGATAGCAAAAGGAGTGATAGATGATTCTGATCCACCAACTAACATGACATCTTGGAAACCAAACTTGATAGAACGGAAGGCATCCCCAATGGCATCGTTTGATGAGGCACAGGCTGTATTGATTGATTTACAGATACCGTTTGCTCCGAAACGCATAGCAACATTTCCTGAAGCCATATTTGGCAAGGCTTTTGGAAGTGTCATTGGTTTAACGCGTTTTGGACCTTTTTCATGAAGGCGGATAACCTGATCTTCGATTTCTTTAATTCCCCCAATACCAGAAGCAACGATGACACCAAAGCGATCTTTATCGATTGCTTCTACATCAAGATTTGCATTTGTCACCGCTTCTTGAGCTGCATACAAGGCATACAAAGAATAGTTATCAAAACGGTTGGTATCTTTTTTGACAAAGTATTTATCAAATGGGAAATCTTGGACTTCTGCTGCATTGTGCACAGCAAATTCGCTATGATCAAACTTAGTGATTTCTCCAATTCCAATCTTCCCAGTTTGCAAACTGTTCCAAAATTCTTCTGGAGTATTTCCGATAGGAGAGGTCAATCCGTAACCTGTTACTACAACTCGATTTAGTTTCATCTGTCTTACCTATATCTTTCCTTATTTTTTACATGCTAAGTCCGCCATCAACAGCGAGAACTTGTCCAGTCAAATAATCCTGTCCAGCCAGGAACACTGTAGCATCTGCGATATGTTCTGCTTGACCGAACTGTTTCATTGGGATTTGTGCCAATGTCGCTTCCTTGACCTTATCAGACAAAACAGCAGTCATATCTGACTCGATCATTCCTGGTGCAAGAGCATTTACGCGCACATTGCGATTGGCAACTTCACGTGCTACTGACTTGGTAAACCCAATCAAACCCGCTTTAGAAGCCGCATAGTTGGCTTGTCCGATATTTCCCATCAAACCGACCACACTCGACATATTGATAATCGCACCTTCACGTGCCTTGATCATCTGTTTCAAGACTGCTTGCGTCATGTTGAAAGCACCTGTCAAGTTGATCTTAATCACTTTTTCAAAGTCTTCCTCGGTCATCTTAAGCATGAGGGTATCCTGAGTGATCCCAGCATTGTTGACCAAGACATCAACAGAACCGAGTTCTGCAATCGCTTGATCTACCATACGCTTGGCATCTGCAAAGTCTGAAACATCACCTGAAATCGGTACTACTTTGACACCATAGTTTGAAAACTCAGCCAGCAATTCTTCTGAGATTGCTCCGCGACTATTCAAAACTACATTAGCGCCTAGTTGGGCAAATTTGTGAGCAATGGCAAGTCCGATACCACGACTTGAACCTGTTACAAAGACATTTTTGTTTGTAAGTTGCATTCTATTTCTCCTATTTCCTGTTGTATTTTGTGGGAGAAGGGATCATTAGTTTCCTAACAAAGCACCCAAGCTTGCTTGGTCTTCAACGTTAGCTAGCTGGGCTGTTTTATCGATTTTTTTGACAAAGCCTGATAGGACCTTACCAGGACCAATTTCAATAAAGTTGGTTACCCCAGCATCCTGCATCACAGCAATACTTTCATAAAAACGAACAGGTTCTTTGACCTGACGCGTCAAAAGCTCTTGGATTCGACCTTTTTCCATAACAGCAGCTTCCGTATTGCCGACTAGTGGGCAAGTAAAGTCAGAGAAACTCACTCCTTCAAGAACTCCAGCTAGTTGCTGACTGGCTGGCTCAAGAAGGGCTGTATGAAAAGGACCAGATACATTTAAAGGAATCAATCGTTTTGCTCCTGCTTCCTGCAAGAGTTCAACTGCGCGGTCAACTGCAGTCACCTCACCACCGATAACGATTTGGCTTGGGGTGTTGTAGTTAGCTGGAGTCACTACTCCAACTTTAGAGGCTGTTTCACAAGCTTCCTCAATCACTTCAACTGGAGTATTAAGAACGGCTACCATCTTTCCAGATCCTGCAGGTGCAGCCTCTTCCATATAAGCACCACGCTTAGCAACCAAGGCAACTGCCTCTTCGAAGTCCAAGGCACCACTTGCTACAAGAGCAGAATATTCCCCAAGAGACAATCCTGCTACCATATCCGGCTGATAACCCTTTTCTTTCAATAGTCGGTAAATAGAAACCGAAGTCGCTAAAATAGCTGGCTGCGTATAGCGAGTCTGGTTTAACTTGGTTTCTTCCTTATCGATCAAGTCACGAAGGTCATAACCCAAAACCTGACTGGCTTGGTCAATTGTTTCCTTGACGATAGGATAGCGATCATAGAGATCTCGCCCCATTCCTAGATACTGAGCACCTTGACCTGCAAATAGAAAGGCTGTTTTAGTCATTTCTTACAACTCCTGCCCAACGAGAGGCTTCTTCTTGAATTTTTTTGGCAGCGCCATAGTATAGATCTTTTAGGATTTCTTCGACAGTTTCCTCTTTAGAAACCAAACCAGCAATCTGACCTGCCATGACAGATCCACCTTCTACATCTCCATGAACAACGGCTTTAGCAAGAGCACCAGCTCCCATTTGCTCAAAAATTTCTAAATCTGGATCTTCTTGTTTAAAGGCATCCTTTTCAGCCTGTTCAAAGTCACGTGTCAACTGATTTTTAATGGCGCGAACAGCATGTCCAAAATGTTGAGCTGAAATAGTCGTATCGATATCACGCGCTTTTAAGATTTTTTCCTTGTATTTTGGATGAGCGTTAGATTCCTTAGCTACTACGAAACGCGTACCAACTTGAACAGCCTCTGCACCAAGCATAAAGCCTGCAGCGACACCTTCACCGTCGGCAATTCCTCCAGCTGCGATAACTGGAATTGAAACAGCTGCAGCAACTTGGCGAACCAAGGTCATGGTTGTTAATTTACCAATATGTCCACCGGCTTCCATTCCCTCTGCAATAACTGCATCTGCACCAATTTTTTCCATACGTTTTGCCAAAGCAACACTTGGAACAACAGGAATAACTGTAATTCCTGCATCATGGAAACGAGTCATGTATTTACTTGGATTTCCTGCACCAGTTGTAACCACCTTGACCCCTTCTTCAATCACGAGATCAACGATGTCTTCTACAAAAGGTGACAAGAGCATGATGTTGACACCAAAAGGTTTGTCCGTAAGTGATTTGATTTTATCGATATTAGCCTTTACGACCTCTTTAGGTGCATTCCCACCACCAATGATCCCTAGACCACCAGCTTTTGATACTGCACCAGCCAAGTCACCATCAGCAACCCAGGCCATTCCTCCTTGAAAAATAGGATAATCAATGTTCAATAATTCTGTAATACGTGTTTTCATAGTGCCTCCATCATTCCTTGCTTACGTAATAGTTCGACGAGTTTATCATTTGAGTTTCAAACTATTACCTAAACAAGAGGGAGTGGGTTTCCCCTACTCCTTCTAGTAATATGTTAATTATTTTGTTTGCTCTTCAACGTAGGCAACCAAGTCACCAACTGTTTTCAAATTATCTTCTGCTTCGATTTGGATATCAAAAGCATCTTCGATTTCAGAGATTACTTGGAACAAGTCCAATGAATCTGCATCCAAATCATCAAAAGTAGACTCAAGTGTTACTTCTGATGCGTCTTTCCCAAGTTCTTCAACGATAATTTCTTGTACTTTTTCAAATACTGCCATGATAGGACTCCTTTAAAATATAAAAAATTTATAACTATGTGTTTACCACATGATTACCTAGATTGTAAGAATGAGTGTGCCCCATGTCAAACCTCCTCCGAAGCCTGATAGGAGAATCGTCTGGCTACCATCTAAACGAATCATACCATTCTCCACACACTCTGAGAGCAAAATCGGGATACTTGCTGCACTGGTATTCCCATACTCCATCATATTGGCTGGAAGTTTGTCTCGGTCAACGCCGATCTTCTTAGCCATCTTATCCAAAATGCGGATATTTGCCTGATGAAGCAAGAGATAATCCAATTCCGATGCTGCGATTGGACCATTTTCAATGGTTTCTTTGATCGATCTAGCAACATCACGATTTGCAAAATCAAAAACTGCTCGTCCATCCATTTTCAAAAAAGCAGGAACTACTTCTTGATCCGAGAAAGGAGAAGCCAAAGCCGTTTGACCATAGGTCAAACACTCGCTCCGAGAGCCATCTGTATAGAGACTTTCCACAAGGAAGTGACGTGTTTCGCTCGCTTCCAAGAGAACCCCACCAGCTCCATCTCCAAAGAGAACAGCTGTCGAACGATCTGACCAATCAACTGCCTTGGACAAGGTCTCAGCCCCGATAACAATCCCTTTTTTGAACTGTCCAGAACTTAAAAACTTTTCTGCAGTTGAGAGAGCGAATACAAAGCCACTGCAAGCTGCTGTCAGATCAAAGGCGAAAGCTCTATGCGCTCCGATATTTGCCTGAACTCGAGCTGCCGTGGAAGGCATCATCGAGTCTGGAGTAATCGTCGCTACAATAATAAAATCAATCTGATCCGCTGTTAAGCTCCCTTTAGCCAACAAGCTCTTAGCTACTTCTGTCGCCAAATCACTTGTAGACTCTGTTTTTGAGATATGTCTCTGTTTAATTCCTGTCCGACTTGAAATCCACTCATCGCTTGTGTCCATTATTTGGGCTAAGTCATGATTAGTGACCACTTGCTCTGGAACATAATGAGCAACCTGGCTTATTTTTGCAAAAGCCATTATTTCAAATCCTCCAAAAATTGATAAAGGTTCGTCAATCCCCTGCCCATCACTTCTATCTCTTCAGGACTCATGCCATCGATAATTTTTTCGACCATGGCCTTGTGGAAACGTTTATGAAGGCGGTGAACCAAACGACCTTTCTTTGTCAAATGCAGATAGACCACTCGACGGTCTTGGTCAGAACGAATACGCTCAATATAACCTTTTCTCTCCAGGTTATTCAAACTCGTCGTCACTGTTCCAAGAGTTACCATCAGTTCTTTGGAAACCTTACTTGGCGTTGCCTCCGGGAACTTCCCAATCACATCGATCGTGTGCATTTCTTTGATGGAGATGTCTTTGAATCGACTACCTCGTAAGCTAACCTCCTCAATCACAAGGACGTTATTAAAAATAGATGTTAGATAATCATTTACTTGTTGGTAGTCCAAATCGTTTCCCTCCCCCTCAAAAAGCTTTTACAATCAAAACATTTGATAAAAGAAGTATAACAAACTTCAAAAAATTGTGCAAGTATTTTTTTACATTCCTGTAAATTTCGGTCTTCTTCTTTCAGAATGTGCTCGAACCCCTTCTTTAAAATCTTCAGTTAAAGATAACGATTCTTGTAATTTCAATTCTAATTCAGCATAATTCTGCCAATCCTTAAATTGACTTTCCCAAACTAACTTTTTAATCGCTGCGTATGAGTTTGCTGAACCTCTTCTTAATTTTTTCAGAACTTGTTCTCTTGTTTTTTCTAATTTGTCAACTTCACAAACACGGTATACCACGCCCCATTCTAGCGCTTTTTCAGCAGTTAAGGCTTCACCTGTCATAGCAAGTTGTGCAGCCCGTGTTACCCCGATACTACGACTCAAGAGATGAATCCCACCAGCGTCTGGCGCCAATCCCACTCCGACAAAGGCTTGGATAAATTTTGCCTTGTCAGTCGCCAAACAAAAATCGACTGCTACTGCCATATTTGCTGCAGCACCAGCAACCGCTCCATCTACCTCCATCAAAACAGGTTTTGGAATTTGCTTTATTTTAAAAGAAATTGTATTGACTAATTCTGCAATCTTATTCAAAGAAGGGATATCATCTTCGTCTACTGCTCGTTTCATCTCAACCAAGTCTCCCCCGACTGAAAAAACCTTCCCATTAGCATTAATCAAGATGAACTGCACAGCTTGATCCTGCTCTGCTAGAGTCAAAGCTTCTAAAATCTCCTCACACATTGGGATATGGAAACCATTTGCCACTTCGGGACGATTCAAAGTAATGATAGCCAGATCATCTACGATCTGATATAAGATATGATTCATAGCTTCTCCTTTTCTTTTATAAGGCAATAAAATTGTTTTATCATCAAAGTATACCTTTTTTTGGATAAAGAGGCAAGAAAAAACTAAAGGAAAGTGTCTCAGCTGATTATTCACCCATCATTTATGAATGTGAGAGAAATTTTACACACTTACTTTTAAACCGTTATCGCTTTTCAGAATAAGTTAGTGTTTTCTTCTATTATAATAGGAAGTTATTTTCTTCATTGAAAAATACCCCTCTTTCTGCTATAATCGTATAAAATACTTACTTGAGGAGTCCTTATGAAGGTTGTAAAATTTGGCGGAAGCTCGCTTGCCTCTGCTGGTCAGTTAGAAAAAGTCTTAAACATCGTTAAAAGTGATAAAGAACGCCGTTTTGTAGTTGTTTCTGCACCCGGCAAACGCAATGCTGAAGATACCAAGGTAACTGATGCCTTGATTAAATACTATCGCGACTATGTGGCTGGAAATGACATCAGTGCTAGCCAAAGCTGGATCATTGATCGTTATGCCGCTATGGTTAGTGAACTAGGGTTAAAACCTGCTGTTTTAGAAAAAATCTCTAAAAGTATTCGAGCCTTGGCAACTCTTCCTATAGAGGACAATGAATTTCTCTATGATACCTTCCTAGCTGCTGGAGAAAATAACAATGCCAAATTGATTGCAGCCTACTTTAACCAAAACGGCATTGATGCACGCTATGTTCACCCAAGAGAAGCTGGGATCGTTGTCACAAGTGAACCAGGAAACGCACGCATCATCCCATCTAGTTATGACAAGATTGAAGGCTTGGCTGATAGCAACGAAGTCCTTGTTATCCCTGGTTTCTTTGGTGTGACTAAGGAAAATCAAATCTGTACTTTTTCACGTG
>CAUSQY010000002.1:0-56177 GCA_963533645.1 uncultured Streptococcus sp.
GTTATCCTGAAGGAGATGATGAGGTTGTTGTGGATCAGTCTTTTGAGAACTATGGGATGAAACTAGGCGATGCCATTCAGCTCAATGGAAGCGATTTAAGTTACAAGATTGTAGGCCTGACTCAAGGAAATAAATTTTTCACCGAGCCAGTTGTCTTTACGAGTCTGACAACTTATTGGACCTTACAAGGAACCTTGAAAGTCAATCGTTCTATCTCTGCCTTAGTATTGAAAAATGACATAGAAGTGACTGGCGACGGACTGAAACAGATTTCCATTCCAAAAATGATATCGAAAATTCCTGGCTACACACCTCAGGTTAATGTATTTTCAGGAATGATTCTTGCTATGATTGTTATCACAGGCTTGATTGTGGGGATTTTTGTTTATATCATTACCATCCAAAAACTAGGACTTTATGGAATAATGCGAGCTCAAGGAATACAGATCAAAACCATTGTATGGTCTCTTTTCTGTCAAATCTTCCTCCTAGCTGGTATGGGGATTGCTTTAGCCTTACTTGCTATTGGTGGAGTGATTTTAGTCTTACCAGCTACCTTCTTTTTCTACCCAAGTTGGATAGCCTACTCTGTCCTAAGTTTGGTAATTTGCTTGATGGCCCTTCTAGGTGGTGTCATTTCACTTCCACGCTTGCTAAAGGTGGACCCGATTACTGCGATTGCAGAATGATAAGGAGAATAGTATGACAACATTGATAGAAATGAATCAAGTGACAAAAACTTACGGGGAAGGAAAGATGAAAGTCGTAGCCCTGCATGAGACGAATTTTCAGCTAAATGCGGGAGAGTTCGTAGCTATCGTTGGGCCCTCTGGCTCTGGAAAGACGACCTTTCTAACAACTCTAGGACAACTTCAGGAAGCATCGAGTGGAAAGATTCTAGTCAAAGGGAAGGAAACAGGCAGTTTGACGGAGAAGGAAAAAACAGATCTCCGTTTTAGAGAGTTTGGTTTCATTCTCCAGGCTTCAAACTTAATTCCTTTTCTAACGGTCAAGGAACAGCTGGATTTGATAGACAGACTAGATAAGGGAAAAAATAGTAAAAGTGATCGAAAAGAACTCTTTAAGTTGTTGGATTTGGAAAAAGTTCAAAATCATTATCCCAAAGCTCTATCGGGTGGCGAACGTCAACGTGCGGCGATAGCTAGAGCGCTCTATAACAATCCAAGCATTGTGCTTGCAGATGAGCCAACAGCCAGTCTGGATACCCAGCGTGCCTATCAAGTAACGGAAATGTTGGCTGCCATTGCCCACGAACAAGGTAGAGGAGTTGTCATGATTACACATGATACACGCCTTCTCAATAAGGTTGACCGTATTTATGTCATGAATGATGGCCACCTAGTTGAAGAAACACGTGCATAAAATAGAGTGAATGGTACAAGTTACTGTTCACTTTTTTATTGGGAAAGTTAGAAATAAGTTTAACTTTTTGTGAAACTTTCAGTACCCATAGCTGATTTTTGAGAAATGTGGTATAATTTTTCTTATGGAAAAGATTATCATTACAGCAACTGCTGAAAGTATTGAACAAGTTAAACAACTGCTCGAAGCTGGCGTAGACCGTATCTATGTCGGTGAGAAAGATTTTGGCCTTCGTCTGCCGACGACCTTTAGTTATGAAGACTTACGCACTATCGCCAAGCTCGTTCATGATGCAGGTAAGGAATTGATCGTTGCAGTCAACGCCCTCATGCACCAAGACATGATGGACCGTATCAAGCCTTTTCTAGACTTCTTGGAAGAAATCAAGACAGACTATATTACTGTTGGGGATGCTGGTGTCTTTTACGTGGTAAACCGTGATGGTTATTCCTTTAAGACCATTTATGATGCTTCAACCATGGTAACAAGCAGTCGTCAGATTAACTTCTGGGGCCAAAAGGCAGGTGCTTCTGAGGCGGTTTTGGCGCGTGAAATTCCATCTGCTGAGCTCTTCAAGATGCCAGAGATTTTGGAAATTCCTGCTGAAGTATTGGTTTATGGTGCCAGTGTCATTCACCATTCTAAGCGTCCGCTTTTACAAAACTATTATAACTTTACGCATATCGATGATGAAAAGACGCGTAAGCGTGACCTCTTCTTGGCTGAACCAAGTGATCCAGAGAGCCATTACTCTATCTTTGAAGACAATCATGGTACCCACATCTTTGCAAATAACGACCTTGATTTGATGACTAAATTGACAGAATTGGTGGAGCATGGTTTCACTCACTGGAAGCTAGAGGGTCTCTACACACCTGGTCAGAATTTTGTTGAGATTGCAAAACTCTTTATTCAAGCGCGTGGCTTGATCCAAGAGGGCAAATTCAGCCATGACCAAGCTTTTTTGTTAGATGAGGAAGTGCGCAAGTTACACCCTAAAAACCGTTTCCTCGATACGGGATTCTATGATTACGATCCAGATATGGTTAAATAGGACACCAAAACCCGAAATAAAAATGTTCGGGTTTTTCCAGTGTATCCATGAAATAAAAACGGATACATGTTATAATAAAAATAGCTCTTTAATGGAGGTGTTTGAGTGGAAAATCTGAAGAAAATGGCAGGTATCAAGGCTGCTGAGTTTGTCAAGGATGGCATGGTTGTCGGACTGGGAACGGGTTCTACTGCCTATTATTTTGTCGAAGAAATCGGTCGTCGTATCAAGGAAGAAGGGTTGCAGATTACAGCTGTAACGACTTCTAGTGTGACTAGTAAACAGGCTGAAGGTCTTAACATCCCGCTCAAGTCGATTGATCAAGTAGACTTTGTCGATGTGACGGTTGACGGGGCGGATGAAGTAGATAGCCAGTTCAACGGAATCAAAGGCGGTGGTGGTGCCCTTCTGATGGAGAAGGTTGTGGCAACGCCCTCAAAAGAATACATTTGGGTGGTGGATGAAAGCAAGCTGGTCGAGAAACTAGGTGCTTTTAAATTGCCAGTAGAAGTGGTTCAGTATGGCGCAGAACAGGTCTTTCGTCGTTTTGAGCGAGCTGGCTACAAACCAAGTTTCCGTGAAAAAGACGGCCAACGTTTTGTGACCGATATGCAGAACTTTATCATTGACCTAGCCTTGGATGTCATCGAAGATCCAATTGCCTTCGGGCAAGAATTGGACCATGTCGTTGGTGTCGTAGAGCATGGCTTGTTCAACCAAATGGTGGATAAGGTCATCGTTGCTGGACGAGATGGTGTTCAGATTTTAACTTCAACAAAAGCAAGATAACTAAGATAGTAAGGAGACAGATTATGTCAAAATTTAATCGTATTCACTTGGTGGTACTGGATTCCGTGGGAATCGGTGCAGCACCAGATGCCAATAACTTTGTCAATGCAGGAGTTCCAGACGGAGCTTCCGACACACTGGGGCATATCTCAAAAGCTGTTGGTTTGAATGTGCCAAACATGGCTAAAATCGGTCTAGGAAATATTCCTCGTGAAACTCCCTTGAAGACCGTACCAGCAGAAAGCAATCCAACAGGATATGCAACAAAATTAGAAGAAGTATCGCGTGGTAAGGATACCATGACTGGACACTGGGAAATCATGGGACTCAACATTACCGAGCCTTTCGATACTTTCTGGAACGGATTCCCAGAAGAAATCTTGACAAAAATCGAAGAATTTTCAGGACGCAAGGTCATTCGTGAAGCCAACAAACCTTACTCAGGAACAGCTGTTATCGATGACTTTGGACCACGTCAAATGGAAACTGGGGAGTTGATTATCTATACTTCAGCTGACCCAGTTTTGCAGATTGCTGCCCATGAAGACATCATCCCTTTGGATGAATTGTACCGTATTTGTGAATACGCTCGTTCGATTACCCTTGAGCGTCCTGCCCTTCTAGGTCGTATCATTGCCCGTCCTTATGTGGGTGAACCAGGTAACTTCACTCGTACGGCAAATCGTCGTGACTTGGCTGTATCCCCATTTGCTCCAACTGTTCTCGATAAACTCAATGAAGCAGGTATCGATACTTATGCTGTTGGTAAAATCAACGATATCTTTAACGGCGCTGGTATCAATCACGACATGGGCCACAACAAGTCAAACAGCCATGGGATTGATACACTATTGAAGACCATGGGACTTGCTGAGTTTGAAAAAGGATTCTCCTTTACTAACTTGGTAGACTTCGATGCACTATATGGCCACCGTCGCAATGCTCATGGTTACCGTGATTGCTTACATGAGTTTGATGAACGCTTGCCTGAAATTATCGCAGCCATGAGAGAGAATGACCTTCTCTTGATTACTGCTGACCATGGAAATGACCCAACCTATGCAGGAACAGACCACACTCGCGAATATATTCCACTTTTGGCTTACAGTCCTTCCTTTAAAGGAAATGGTGTCATTCCGGTTGGACATTTTGCAGATATCTCAGCGACAGTTGCGGATAATTTTGGTGTTGAAACTGCCATGATTGGGGAAAGTTTCTTAGATAAATTGGTATAAGATGACACGCTATGCTTTACTGGTAAGGGGCATTAATGTCGGTGGGAAAAATAAGGTTGTCATGGCGCAACTTCGTCAAGAACTGACAGAGTTGGGACTGGAAAAGGTTGAGACCTACATCAACAGTGGCAATATTTTCTTTACTTCGACAGACCCCAAAGAACGATTGGTTGAAAAGTTGGAGGCATTCTTTGAAATCCATTATCCATTTATTCAGAGCTTTTCCTTGCTGAGTCAGGAAGACTATGAAGCAGAGCTGGAAAATCTGCCTGAATGGTGGACCAAAGACCTGGCTCGAAAAGATGTGCTCTTCTACACGGAGAGCTTGGATGTGGATCAAGTGATCGAGAAAGTGAATAGTTTGGAACTGGAAGATGAAGTGGTTCATTTTGGAAAACTTGGTATTTTCTGGGGAAAATACTCCGAAGAATCGTACTACGAAACGGCCTATCACAAATACTTACTCAAGATGCCTTTCTACCGCCAAATCACCATTCGTAATGCTAAAACTTTTGACAAAATCGGTCAAATGCTAAAAAATAATAAAGGAGACACACAATGACATTTTTAGATAAAATCAATGAAACAGCTGCCTTCCTGAAAGACAAGGGAATCCAAGCACCTAAGTTCGGTCTAATCCTTGGATCAGGACTTGGAGAATTGGCAGAGGAAATTGAAAATCCTGTTGTAGTAGACTATGCAGATATTCCCAACTGGGGCCGTTCAACAGTAGTCGGTCACGCTGGTAAATTGGTATATGGTGATCTTGCAGGTCGCAAGGTCTTGGCTCTTCAAGGTCGTTTCCATTTCTATGAAGGAAATCCTCTTGAAGTCGTGACTTTCCCAGTACGTGTGATGAAAGTTCTCGGATGCGAAGGTGTTATTGTAACCAATGCAGCTGGCGGTATTGGTTATGGTCCTGGTACCTTGATGGCTATCTCAGACCATATCAACATGACGGGACAAAATCCATTGATGGGTGAAAACTTGGATGATTTTGGTCCACGTTTCCCAGACATGTCTAAAGCCTACACACCAGAATACCGTGCTACTGCCCATGAAGTTGCTAAGAAACTTGGTATCAAGCTTGATGAAGGTGTCTATATCGGTGTAACCGGTCCGACTTATGAAACACCTGCAGAAATTCGTGCTTATAAGACATTGGGAGCAGATGCAGTTGGTATGTCCACTGTTCCTGAAGTGATTGTGGCAGCCCACTCTGGCTTGAAAGTTCTCGGTATTTCATGTATTACTAACCATGCTGCTGGTTTCCAAGAAGAACTCAACCACGAAGAAGTTGTGGAAGTGACTGAACGTGTTAAAGGCGACTTCAAAGGCTTGCTGAAAGCGATTCTTGCTGAATTGTAATTAATAATCAATCATAGAAAGGGTGGATTCAAGTTTTTTCTTGAGTTTGTCTTGCTATAAAATAACAAATGAAAAAGGCGGAGTATGTGTTTAAATGCTACTCCCTCTTTAAAGTTTATAAATAGAAAGGTAGAGCGAGATGTTCTGATTTGAACACGAGCGGAAAACTTTTCTAGAAATTCAGAAAGGAAGGGGAGTTCGGGTTTGAATTGAACTCGGACTTTTCTCTTCTATGTCATAAAAATTATAAAAGAAAGGAATTGAACCCACCCTAAAAGCAGTGGGAAAAAGACAGTTGGTCTAGCGAGCATCGCTCACTGCACCCAACTCCTATTTTCCCTTCGCTTTTTGACGGGTTTGGTATCTTTCTAAATATCAAATATAAATTAAAGAAAGGATGGGCTCCTTGTATTCACTGAACTGAATACGGGCGGAGAACTGTGTAAAAAAGATAAACTGTCTAACATCTGCGATGTGTCGTCAGTTTCCTATTTTTCCTTTGTTCTCTGTCGCCCTTTATATCTTAAACATGTCTATCCATATTGCTGCTAAGCAGGGTGAAATTGCTGATAAAATTCTTCTTCCTGGGGATCCTCTTCGTGCGAAATTTATTGCGGAGAATTTTCTTGAAGATGCTGTTTGTTTTAATGAAGTGCGTAACATGTTTGGCTACACTGGTACTTACAAGGGTCACCGTGTATCAGTCATGGGAACTGGTATGGGAATGCCATCGATTTCGATCTACGCGCGTGAGTTGATTGTGGACTACGGAGTGAAAAAATTGATCCGTGTGGGAACTGCGGGTTCGTTAAATGAGGATGTTCACGTTCGTGAATTGGTTTTGGCACAAGCAGCTGCGACTAACTCAAACATCATCCGCAATGACTGGCCCCAGTATGATTTTCCGCAAATTGCTAGCTTTGATTTGCTGGACAAGGCCTACCATATTGCAAAAGAACACGGTATGACAACTCACGTTGGGAATGTTTTGTCATCAGATGTCTTTTACTCAAACTACTTTGAAAAGAACATCGAGCTTGGTAAATGGGGAGTTAAGGCTGTGGAAATGGAAGCAGCAGCTCTTTACTATCTTGCTGCCCAACACCACGTTGATGCGCTAACTATCATGACCATTTCTGATAGCTTGGTCAATCCAGATGAAGACACCACTGCAGAAGAACGCCAAAATACCTTCACCGATATGATGAAGGTCGGATTGGAAACCTTGATTGCAGAGTAAAATGTAAAAGAAAATCCTGATTTCAAGTGGAATCAGGATTTTTTCATGGATGCGATTTTTTCTGGGTCTGGTGTAACGCGGAGGGTCTTTTGTCCTGTGTAGGTTACAAAGCCAGGTTTTCCACCAGTTGGTTTGTTGAGTTTTTTCACTTCAATCATATCTACTTGAACTAGATTTGATAAGCGCCCTTTGGAGAAGTAGGCAGCCAGTTCGGCCGCATCTGTCTTCACTTCGTCAGAAGGATCAAGATTGCCTGAGATGACGACATGACTTCCAGGAATGTCCTTGGCATGGAACCAAAGTTCCTCCTTGCGAGCCATTTTAAAGGTTAGTTCCTCGTTTTGCAGGTTATTGCGTCCGACATAAATGATGGTTTTGCCATCGCTTGCTAGATACTGTTCTGGTTTTTTGCGTTTCTGGATTTTTTCGCGTTGGCGTCTTCTAATGAAGCCTGTTTGGATCAATTCTTCACGGATTTCAGCGATTTCCTCCAGTCCAGCTTGGTTGAGGACGGTTTCTACACTTTCCAGATAGAGAATGGTTGCCTTGGTTTCTTCAATCAACTCAGTAAGGTATTTGACAGCTTCTTTGAGTTTCTGGTAGCGTTTAAAGTAGCGTTGAGCATTCTGACTGGGTGTTAGAGCCTTATCAAGAGCAATGGTGATAGGTTGGTTGGTGTAGTAGTTGTCCAAGGTAACCTGATCTTGGTCATTAGGTACTTGGTGGAGGAAGGTTGTCAATAATTCCCCTTTTTGACGAAATTCTTCAGCATTGTCTGTCGCCAATAACTCTTTTTCTTGTTTTTTTAGCTTATGCCGATTTTTCTGAAGTTCATTTTCAACACGACGAATGAGTTCGCTGGCTTGCTGTTTAACGCGGTCCCGTTCAGCCTTGTCCTTATAGTAGGTGTCCAGCAAGTCAGAAAGGCTGGCAAAAGGCTCTCCTACACGATTGGCAAAAGGAACTGGACTGAAAGAAGTCTCCGTTAGGAAAGGCCTGGTTTCTTGCCCGAAGAAGTTTCGGAAAGTGGATAGTTTGTCACTGAGCAAGAGCCTTTCCAATTCGTTTGCCGTATCGCGTCCTAAACCTTGAAAGAGGCTTTGAAGATTTTTTGCTGTTAGTTCTTGGGTTTGCAGAATTTCAAAGAGCTTTTCATCCTTGACAGTATAAGGATTGAGAGATTCGGTACTAGGCGGAGCAATATAGGTTGAACCTGGAAGTAAGGTGCGGTAGCTATTTTGTGAAAAGCCAACGTGTTTAATGACTTCGAGGATTTTATGGCTGCTTTTATCAACTAGTAGAATATTGCTGTGTTTGCCCATAATCTCGATAATCAAGGTAGCCTGAATATGGTCCCCAATCTCATTTTTA
Source organism: uncultured Streptococcus sp. (assembly GCA_963533645.1). Classification (GTDB taxonomy): domain Bacteria; phylum Bacillota; class Bacilli; order Lactobacillales; family Streptococcaceae; genus Streptococcus. The sequence goes on from CAUSQY010000002.1 coordinate 8,441, forward strand.
TTGGAAACGGTGATTTCCACAATACGGTCATTTTCGATTTGCTCAATTGACTCAATCAGGGCACCCTGCAAATACTTTCTCAAAACCATGATAAAAGTCGAAGGTTGGGCTGGATTTTCAAAAGTCGTTTGGGTTAGCTGGATGCGCCCAAAAACAGGATGGGCAGAGAGGAGCAGGCGATGGCTTTGGCGATTGCTGCGGATTTGCAAGACCAACTCTTGTTCAAAAGGTTGATTGATTTTCTGGATGCGACCGTTCACTAACTCTCTTCGCAATTCCTCAACCATGTGGTGTAAAAAAAATCCGTCAAATGACATCGTTCTCTCCTTGTGATTGTATTCCATAGTATTATATCAAAAAGGTAGAATAAAATCATGGAAATATGGTATAATAAAGCCAAGTAAAGAGAATCGAGAAGTACATGTATATTGAAATGGTAGATGAAACTGGTCAAGTTTCACAAGAAATCTTGCACCAAACCCAAGAAATTTTGGAATTTGCAGCCCAAAAAATAGGAAAAGAAGACAAGGAGATGGCAGTCACTTTTGTGACCAACGAGCGTAGCCACGAACTCAATCTGGAGTACCGTGATACGGATCGTCCGACAGATGTTATCAGCCTTGAGTATAAACCAGAGTTGGATATTGCCTTTGACGAAGAGGATTTGCTTGAAAATCCTGAATTGGCAGAGATGATGTCTGAGTTTGATGCTTATATTGGGGAACTGTTCATCTCTATCAATAAAGCGCATGAGCAGGCTGAGGAATACGGTCACACCTTTGAGCGTGAAATGGGCTTCTTGGCAGTACACGGCTTTTTACACATTAACGGCTATGATCACTACACTCCGGAAGAAGAAGCGGAGATGTTCGGTTTACAAGAAGAAATTTTGACAGCCTATGGACTCACAAGACAATAAACGAAAATGGAAAAATCGTGACCTTGTATCCAGTTTAGAATTTGCTCTCACAGGAATTCTGACTGCTATCAAGGAAGAACGCAATATGCGAAAACATGCAGTGACGGCTCTAGTAGTCATCCTTGCAGGTTTTGTTTTTCAGGTGTCACGAATCGAATGGCTCTTTCTCCTAATGAGCATTTTCTTGGTAGTAGCCTTTGAGATTATTAACTCTGCTATTGAAAATGTGGTGGATCTAGCCAGTCACTATCACTTTTCTATGTTGGCAAAGAAAGCCAAGGACATGGCAGCAGGTGCCGTGCTTGTGGTTTCCCTTCTTGCTGCGGTGATTGGTGCACTTATCTTTCTCCCACGCATTTGGGATTTATTATTTTAAACAATAAGAGGAAATTATGACATTTAAATCAGGCTTTGTAGCCATTTTAGGACGACCCAATGTTGGGAAGTCAACCTTTTTGAATCACGTCATGGGTCAAAAAATTGCCATCATGAGTGACAAGGCGCAAACAACGCGCAATAAAATCATGGGGATTTACACCACGGATAAGGAGCAAATCGTCTTTATCGATACACCGGGGATTCACAAGCCTAAGACGGCTCTTGGAGATTTTATGGTGGAATCTGCCTACAGTACCCTTCGTGAAGTGGATACCGTTCTTTTCATGGTGCCAGCTGATGAGCCACGTGGTAAGGGCGACGACATGATCATCGAGCGTCTGAAAGCTGCCAAGGTTCCAGTTATTTTGGTGGTCAATAAGATTGACAAGGTCCACCCAGATCAGCTTTTGGCTCAGATTGATGACTTCCGTAACCAGATGGATTTTAAGGAAATTGTCCCTATCTCAGCCCTTCAGGGAAATAACGTGTCTCGTCTAATTGACATCCTTAGTGAAAATCTTGAGGAAGGATTCCAGTATTTTCCAGCTGATCAAATCACAGACCATCCAGAACGTTTCCTAGTATCAGAGATGATTCGTGAAAAAGTGTTACACTTAACTAGAGAAGAGATTCCCCACTCAGTCGCAGTAGTGGTCGACTCTATGAAGCGTGACGAAGAGACAGACAAGGTTCATATCCGTGCAACCATCATGGTGGAGCGAGATAGCCAAAAAGGCATTATCATCGGAAAAGGTGGCGCTATGCTCAAGAAAATTGGGACTATGGCCCGTCGTGATATCGAACTCATGCTAGGGGACAAGGTTTTCCTAGAAACTTGGGTCAAGGTCAAGAAAAACTGGCGTGATAAAAAGCTAGATTTGGCTGACTTTGGCTATAATGAAAAAGAATACTAAGTAGAGGTGGGCTCATGCCTGCTTCTTGTTTTTACAGAAGGAGGACTTATGCCTGAATTACCAGAGGTTGAAACCGTTCGCCGTGGCTTAGAAAAATTGATTTTGGGAAAGAAGATTTCTAATATAGAGATTGCTTATCCTAAGATGATCAAGACAGATTTGGACGAGTTTAAAAAGGAAGTGCCTGGTCAAGTGATTGAGTCCATGGGCCGCCGTGGCAAGTATCTGCTTTTTTTCCTGACAAACAAGGTTTTGATTTCCCATCTGCGGATGGAGGGCAAGTATTTTTACTATCCAGACAAGGTCCCTAAACGCAAGCATGCCCATGTTTTCATTGAGTTCGAAGATGGTGGTACGCTTGTTTATGAGGATGTACGCAAGTTTGGAACTATGGAACTGCTGTCACCTGACCTTTTGGAAGCCTACTTTGTTTCTAAAAAACTAGGGCCTGAGCCAATAGAGCAAGACTTTGATTTGCAGTCCTTCCAAGCTGCCCTAGCCAAATCTAAAAAGCCTATCAAATCCCACCTTCTAGACCAAACCTTGGTCGCTGGTCTTGGAAATATCTATGTGGATGAGGTTCTCTGGCGAGCCCAGGTCCATCCAGCTAGACCTTCCCAGAGTTTAACTGAGGAAGAAGCGACAGCCGTTCATGACCAGACCATTGCTGTTTTGGGTCAGGCTGTTGAAAAAGGGGGCTCAACCATTCGGACCTATACCAATGCCTTTGGGGAAGATGGAACCATGCAGGATTTTCATCAGGTCTATGATAAGACTGGTCAAGCATGTTCCCGCTGTGGGACAGTGATTGAGAAATTCCAGCTCGGTGGACGAGGAACTCATTTTTGTCCTCAGTGTCAAAGGAGGGGCTGATGGGAAAAATCATTGGAATTACAGGAGGAATTGCCTCTGGTAAATCAACTGTGACAAATTTTTTGAGACAGAAAGGTTTTCAAGTGGTCGATGCTGACGCAGTCGTCCACCAGCTACAAAAACCTGGTGGTCGTCTTTATCAGCTCTTAGTTCACCACTTTGGGCAGGAAATTATCCTCGAAAATAGAAAACTCAATCGCCCTCTCCTAGCTAGTCTCATCTTTTCAAACCCTGAAGAACGAGAATGGTCTAAGCAAACCCAAGGGGAAATTATTCGTGAGGAATTGGCTGCATTGCGAGACAAGTTGACTCAGACAGAAGCGATTTTTTTCATGGATATTCCCCTGCTTTTTGAACAGGACTACAGTGCCTGGTTTGATGAAACATGGCTGGTCTATGTGGACTATGATATCCAATTGGAACGTTTCATGAAACGGGATCATCTTTCTAAGGAAGTTGCCGAGTCTCGTCTTTCCGCCCAGTGGTCTTTAGCAGAAAAGAAAAAACTAGCGAGTCATATATTAGATAATAATGGCAGTCGTGATCAGCTTGTAAGTCAAGTAGTTAAGTTACTTGAAGGAGGCGATAGCTGTGCAAGAGATTAGTTGGAAAGAGAATCTTCGTGTCGCCTGGTTTGGTAGTTTTCTAACTGGGGCCAGTATATCCTTAGTCGTCCCTTTTATGCCTATCTTTGTGGAGCAGTTGGGAATCGAGCAGGATCAAGTTGCTTTTTATGCTGGATTAGCCATCTCAGTTTCGGCTGTTTCAGCAGCTCTAGTTTCTCCCATCTGGGGTATTCTTGCTGACAAGTACGGTCGAAAACCCATGATGATTCGAGCAGGTCTTGCCATGACCATTACCATGGGAGGTTTGGCCTTTGTGCCAAATATCTATTGGCTACTCTTTTTGCGCTTGCTCAATGGTGTATTTACTGGTTTTGTCCCCAATGCGACGGCTTTAATAGCCAGTCAAGTTCCTAAGGATAAGTCTGGCTATGCTTTGGGGACTTTATCAACGGGAGTAGTAGCTGGAACCCTAACGGGCCCCTTTGTTGGTGGCCTGGTTGCTGAAATTTTTGGTATTCGAAATGTTTTTCTGTTGATTGGTGGCTTCTTGTTTTTAGCTGCACTCTTAACCATTTTCTTTATCAAGGAGGATTTTCAGCCAATAGCTAAGGAGAAAGCAATACCAACAAAGGAATTGTTCGGTTCAATCAAGCACTCTCATCTTTTGATTAGTTTATTTTTAACTACCTTTGTCATTCAATTTTCAGCTCAATCAATTGGCCCCATTCTGGCTCTCTATGTGCGAGACTTAGGGCAGACTGAGAATCTCCTCTTTGTATCAGGATTGATCGTATCCAGCATGGGATTTTCTAGCATGATGAGTGCTGGAATTCTAGGAAAACTTGGCGATAAGGTAGGGAATCATAGATTGTTGGTCACAGCGCAGATTTATTCCGTTATCATTTACCTTCTTTGTGCCCATGCGACCAGCCCCCTTCAACTTGGCGTGTATCGTTTTCTCTTTGGTTTGGGAACAGGAGCTCTCATACCAGGTGTCAATGCCCTTCTTAGCAAAATGACTCCAAAATCAGGTATTTCAAGGATTTTCGCCTTCAACCAAGTCTTTTTTTACCTCGGTGGAGTAATTGGACCTATGGCGGGATCCGCAGTTGCAGGATATTTGGGCTATCATGCTGTCTTTTATGCGACAGCAGCCTGTGTAGCTTTTAGTTGTTTATGTAACATAGTGCAATTTAGATCATTATTAAAAGTAAAGGAAATCTAGTGCGAGTAAAAATCAATCTCAAGTGCTCCTCTTGTGGCAGCATGAATTATCTAACCAGTAAGAACTCCAAAACCCATCCAGACAAGATTGAGGTTTTAAAGTATTGTCCCAAGGAAAGAAAAGTAACCCTACATCTTGAATCTAAGTAGATTTTATGGTAAAATAATAGGGATTTTAAGGAGTTTGATATGTATAACCTATTATTAACCATTTTATTAGTATTATCTGTTGTGATTGTGATTGCGATTTTCATGCAACCAACCAAAAACCAATCCAGCAATGTATTTGATGCCAGCTCAGGTGATTTGTTTGAACGTAGTAAAGCGCGTGGTTTTGAAGCTGTGATGCAACGTTTGACAGGTATTTTAGTCTTTTTCTGGCTAGCCATTGCCTTAGCATTGACGGTATTATCAAGTAGATAAGAAATGGGCGAGACTAGGTCTTAGCCTATTTTTATTTTTAACGACACTTACAAAGTTATCAATCAAAAAAATTATAAAAATCTAGAAAGAAAACATGAAAGATAAAATTAAAGAATATTTGCAAGAGAAGGGGCGAGTGACGGTAAATGATCTAGCTCAGGCTCTCGGAAAGGATGGGTCCAAGGATTTCCGTGAGTTGATTAAAACCCTGTCTCTGATGGAAAGAAAGCACCAGATTCGATTTGGAGAAGATGGAAGCCTCTCCTTGGACCAGAAGAAGAAACATGAAATTACCCTCAAAGGGATTTTTCATGCCCATAAAAATGGTTTTGGCTTTGTCAGTCTGGAAGGCGAAGAGGACGATCTTTTTGTAGGGAAAAACGATGTCAACTACGCTATTGATGGCGATACCGTTGAAGTGGTCATCAAGAAAGTTGCTGACCGCAACAAGGGAACAGCTGCAGAAGCCAAAATTATTGATATCCTAGAGCATAGTCTGACGACAGTTGTCGGGCAAATCGTTCTGGATCAGGAAAAGCCCAAGTATGCGGGCTACATCCGTTCCAAAAATCAAAAAATCAGCCAACCTATTTATGTGAAGAAACCAGCCCTCAAACTTGAAGGGACAGAGGTTCTCAAGGTCTTTATCGACAAATACCCAAGTAGAAAACACGATTTCTTTGTCGCTAGTGTGCTCGACGTGGTGGGACACTCGACTGATGCGGGGATTGATGTCCTTGAAGTCTTGGAGTCCATGGATATTGTTTCAGAATTTCCAGAAGCTGTTTTAAAGGAAGCGGAAAGTGTGCCTGATGCTCCCACAGAAAAGGATATGGAAGGGCGCCTTGATTTGAGAGGTGAACTTACCTTTACCATTGACGGTGCGGATGCCAAAGACTTGGACGACGCAGTACACATCAAGCCTTTGAAAAATGGGAATATCGAACTTGGAGTTCACATCGCAGATGTTTCCTACTATGTGACTGAGGGCTCTGCCCTCGACAAGGAAGCACTTAACCGCGCGACTTCTGTCTATGTGACAGACCGTGTAGTACCTATGCTACCAGAACGCCTTTCAAACGGCATCTGCTCTCTTAATCCTCAAGTCGATCGCTTGACCCAGTCTGCCATCATGGAAATTGACAAACGGGGCTGCGTTGTTAATTACACTATTACCCAGACAGTCATTAAGACTAGCTTCCGTATGACCTATAGCGCTGTCAATGATATCCTAGCTGGTGACGAGGAGAAGAGACAAGAGTTTAAGAAAATTGTTCCTAGCATTGAGTTAATGGCTAAGCTTCATGAAAGGCTAGAAAACATGCGTGAGAAACGTGGTGCCCTGAATTTTGATACCAGCGAAGCTAAGATTCTAGTGGATAAAAAAGGTAAGCCTGTTGATATCGTTCTTCGTCAGCGCGGTGTTGCCGAGCGGATGATTGAGTCCTTCATGTTGATTGCTAATGAAACGGTTGCCGAGCACTTCAGCAAGCTGGACCTACCTTTTATCTATCGGATTCACGAGGAGCCTAAGGCTGAAAAAGTTCAGAAGTTTATTGATTACGCTTCGAGCTTTGGCTTGCGGATTTATGGAACTGCCAGTGAGATTAGCCAGGAGGCGCTTCAAGACATCATGCGTGCTGTTGAGGGAGAGCCCTATGCGGATGTATTATCCATGATGCTTCTCCGTTCCATGCAACAGGCTCGCTATTCTGAGCACAATCACGGTCACTATGGCCTTGCTGCAGACTATTATACTCACTTTACCAGCCCGATTCGCCGTTATCCTGACCTTCTAGTCCATCGCATGATTCGCGACTATGGGCGTTCCAAGGAAATAGCAGAGCATTTTGAACAAGTGATTCCAGAGATTGCGACCCAGTCTTCAAACCGAGAGCGTCGTGCCATCGAGGCTGAGCGTGAAGTCGAAGCCATGAAAAAGGCTGAGTACATGGAAGAATACGTGGGCGAAGAGTACGATGCAGTTGTATCTAGCATCGTCAAATTTGGTCTCTTTGTTGAATTGCCAAATACAGTCGAAGGTTTGATTCACATCACTAATCTGCCTGAGTTTTATCATTTTAACGAGCGTGATTTGACTCTTCGTGGGGAGAAATCAGGAATAACTTTCCGTGTGGGACAGCAGATTCGCATTCGAGTTGAAAGAGCCGATAAGATGACAGGAGAGATTGATTTCTCTTATATTCCAAGTGAGTTTGATGTCATCGAAAAAGGCTTGAAACAAGCTGGGCGCAAAGACAGAGGTCGTGGTTCAAATCGCCGTTCAGACAAGAAGGAAGACAAGAGAAAATCAGGGCGCTCAAATGATAAGTACAAGCATTCACAAAAAGACAAGAAGAAAAAGGGCAAGAAACCTTTTTACAAAGAAGTAGCTAAGAAAGGAGCCAAGCATGGCAAAGGGCGAGGGAAAGGTCGTCGCACAAAATAAAAAGGCGCACCACGACTATACAATCGTAGATATGCTGGAGGCAGGAATGGTCCTGACCGGAACGGAGATCAAGAGCGTTCGAGCGGCTCGGATCAATCTTAAGGACGGCTTTGCCCAAGTAAAAAATGGGGAAGTCTGGCTGAGCAATGTTCATATCGCCCCTTACGAAGAGGGCAATATCTGGAACCAGGAACCTGAACGCCGTCGCAAACTCCTACTCCGTAAGAAGCAAATTCAAAAATTGGAACAAGAGACTAAAGGAACAGGAATGACCCTTGTACCCCTCAAAGTCTATATCAAAGATGGCTACGCCAAGCTTCTTTTAGGACTTGCCAAAGGGAAACATGACTATGACAAACGGGAGTCGATCAAGCGACGTGAACAAAACCGCGACATCGCGCGTGTGATGAAAGCTGTCAACCAGCGTTAAGAAGAGGAAGTAAAATGGAAAAATTAATTGCCTATAAACGGATGCCCTTGTGGAATAAACAGACCATGCCTGAAGCTGTTCAGCAAAAGCACAATACTAAAGTCGGCACTTGGGGAAAAATTACTGTCTTGAAGGGGGCACTCAAGTTTATTGAGTTGACTGATGATGGTGAGGTTCTAGCTGAGCACCTCTTTGAGGCAGGAGCAGACAACCCTATGGCACAACCGCAAGCCTGGCACCGAGTGGAAGCTGCCACTGATGATGTAGAATGGTACTTGGAATTTTATTGTAAACCTGAGGATTATTTCCCTAAGAAATACCAGACCAATCCAGTCCATTCAGAGGTCCTAGAGGCCATGCAGACGGTGAAACCAGGAAGAGCCTTGGATTTAGGTTGTGGTCAAGGCCGTAACTCTCTCTTTCTTGCACAGAATGGTTTTGATGTGACAGCTGTTGATCAAAATGAATTGTCCCTTGAAATCTTGCAAAGCATCGTAGAGCAAGAGGATCTAGACATGCCTGTCGGACTTTATGATATCAATTCAGCCAGCATTAGCCAAGCCTATGATTTTATCGTTTCAACAGTTGTTCTGATGTTCTTACAAGCGGACCGCATTCCAGCTATTATCCAAAATATGCAGGAGCACACCACGGTCGGTGGTTACAATCTTATCGTCTGTGCCATGGATACAGAGGATTATCCTTGCTCAGTTAACTTCCCATTCACTTTTAAAGAAGGGGAGTTGGCGGACTACTACAAGGATTGGGAATTAATTAAGTACAATGAAAATCCAGGACATTTGCACCGTCGTGATGAAAATGGCAATCGTATTCAACTACGCTTTGCGACTATGTTAGCTAAAAAAATCAAGTAAATCAAACATATACAAGCGAATAGTAACCGATTTGCAAGGTTTCTATTCGTTTTTGTTTGCGTTGGTTGATTGGGGCGAGCAGGATTTTATGCTATACTAGAAGTAGGAAATCTGAGTAGTAGAGTTGTATTGCTGATACTCTCAGCGCAAGAAAGTCTTTATGATGGAGGTGGTCGAATGACGAGTCTTTTGGTGGAATTGTATGATCGGCATGTATTGGAAAAGAATGTCTACCAAGCCTTTATCAGTGATTGTGACGAGATTCTCTTCCTTTCTTTAACGAAAATAAGCAATGAAGAGAAAGTCTCTCTTCGTCAGTTTATCATGGAAGAGGTGCCTCATATTCAACGAGTAACCTTTCGACAGCTATCCTTAGAACAACTAGTAGACCAGTTAGATTATTGTCTTGCAGGCTATGACCAAATCCTTCTCGATGTTTTTGGCGGAGATTCACTACTAGCCTTATCTCTCTATCAATATGGCTTGGATCGCCATCTCCCCATCGTTGCCATGGATGTTGAACGAGGAAAACAATACAAGTGGGTAGCCGGCCAGTTAGAAAAAGAAGACTTGGACATTCCAACCCTAAGCATCCAACAGCTGATAGCTTTACGTGGTGGAAAAATGCTCAAATCCAAACGCCCTATCCACTCAGTTCAGCAAATTGCAGCCATCAAAAAACTAGCAAGTTCTGCCATTGCCAATCCTGCCGACTGGTATCAAGTGACCCAATTTTTCTCTCTAGCTAAGACCAATGACCTGCATGCTGAGACCAAAAAAATACTGGAAAACAACGGCAAGTATTATCACTACCCAGAATCCCTGATCCCTTTACTTGTGGAAGCAGGGATGCTTTGTATTGAAAGCGAGAACAAGAAACGGGTAGCATACAGCTTTCCAAGTCAAGAAGCTCAGGTCTTTTGCCGCAACAAGGGGCATATTTTAGAGGTATATCTCTACCTCTTGGCACTTGAATCGCAGCTGTTTGATGAGTGCATGATAGGTGGTGAGATTGATTGGAATGGCATCTTTCCAGAGGCAGACAATGTTCAAAATGAGATTGATGTCATTTTGAGAAAGGGCCGCTCGATTACCTTTATCTCCTGCAAGATGACAGATTTATCAGTTGAAGCCATCAATGAGCTAGAAGTCTATGCCAATCATTTTGCTGGGGAAAGTTGCCTCAAGTTAATTGTCTGTACGGGGAAAATCAATCCCGTTTATGCCAATCGTTGCCAGGAATACGGGGTGCTGGTCATTAGAAGTGAGCAGATTTCCAATCTCATTCCCATGCTTAAAAAATACTCTAAGAGACAAAAAAGATAAGAAATAATATTATGAAAGACTGGAATTCCAGTCTTTTTTACTTCTTTTTCGAATAAATGAGAAAAGGAGGTAGACTATGTTTGTAGCCAGAGATGCCAAGGGGATTTTGGTGAATGCCCTCGAAAAAGATGTTACCAAGCAAGCTTATACTTGTCCAGCCTGTGGGGGTGGACTACGATTACGCCAAGGACAGAGCATTCGAACGCACTTTGCCCATGAAAGGTTAAGAGATTGTATTGCTATTTTCGAGAATGAAAGTCCAGAACACTTGGGCAACAAAGAGGCTCTTTATCACTGGGCCAAGAAGGACAATCAGGTCGCCTTAGAATATAGTCTGCCCGAGATTCAGCAGATAGCAGATGTTCTCGTCAATGAGAAACTAGCTCTGGAGGTTCAGTGTAGCCCCTTGTCTCAAAAGCTTTTAGGCGATAGAAGTCAAGGATACCGCAGCCAGGGCTATCAGGTTATCTGGCTACTGGGAGAAAAACTCTGGTTAAAAGAGAGACTTACACAATTGCAAAGGGGATTCCTCTATTTTAGTCAAAATATGGGATTCTATGTTTGGGAACTGGATCTCAAAAAACAAGTTCTGAGACTCAAATATCTTTTGCATCAGGACCTACGTGGCAAGCTTCATTTTCAGGTCAAGGAATTTGCCTATGGACAAGGAAATCTCTTGGAAATTCTACGATTTCCTTATCAAAAACAAAAGCTAGCTAGTTTTGCAGTTTCTCAAGATTCAACTATCTGTCACTACATTCGCCAACAGTTGTACTACCAAACCCCTTACTGGATGAAAAAACAGGAGGAGGCTTATCAACGAGGAGACAATCTATTAAATCGTCAACTGGACGACTGGTATCCCCAAGTCAAGCCAATAGAATCGGGTGATTTTTTGCAGATTGAAACGGATTTGACTAGCTATTATAGAAATTTTCAGGCTTACTATCAAAAAAATCCGAAAAATAATCGCCAAAAGCTCTATTCACCAGCCTTTTATCACTTATATTTCTCAAAAAATGTGGTAAAATAGAAAGGATGGAGGAATCTTATGGTATTACAACGACATGAAATAAATGAAAAAGATACATGGGATCTTTCGACAATCTACCCAACAGACCAGGCTTGGGAAGAAGCCTTGAAAGATTTAACTGAAAAAGTACAAACAGCATCTCAGTATGAGGGACATCTCTTGGACAGCGCAGACAGTTTGCTTGAGATCACAGAATTCTCACTCGACTTGGAACGCCAAGTTGAAAAGCTTTATGTCTATGCGCATATGAAAAATGACCAGGACACGCGTGAAGCCAAGTATCAAGAGTACTATGCCAAGGCAATGACCTTATACAGTCAGTTAGAACAAGCCTTTTCATTCTATGAACCTGAGTTTATGGAGATTAGTGAGGAGCAGTATGCGGCCTTCCTAGAAGCTCAACCAAAACTCCAAGTTTACAAACACTTTTTTGACAAGCTCTTGCAAAAGAAAGACCATGTTCTTTCGCAACGTGAGGAAGAATTACTTGCTGGAGCAGGAGAGATCTTTGGCGCTGCTAGTGAAACTTTCGCTATTTTGGACAATGCGGATATTAGCTTCCCATATGTCTTTGATGATGAAGGCAATGAAGTGCAACTCTCACACGGTACTTACATCCGTTTGATGGAGTCTAAAAACCGTGAAGTGCGTCGTGGTGCCTATGAAGCCCTTTATGCGACTTACGAGCAATTCCAACACACTTATGCTAAGACTTTGCAGACAAATGTTAAGGTGCAAAACTACCGCGCCAAAGTTCGCAACTATAAGAGCGCTCGCCATGCAGCCCTCGCTGCCAACTTTGTTCCAGAAAGTGTCTATGACAATCTAGTAGCAGCAGTTCGCAAGCATTTGCCACTCTTGCATCGATACCTAGAACTTCGTTCTAAAATCTTGGGGATTTCAGATCTCAAGATGTATGATGTTTACACACCACTCTCGTCAGTAGATTATAGCTTTACCTACGAAGAAGCCTTAAAAAAGGCAGAAGAGGCCTTGGCAGTCTTGGGTGACGACTACTTGAGCCGAGTTAAACGGGCCTTCAGTGAGCGTTGGATTGATGTCTATGAAAATCAAGGCAAGCGTTCTGGTGCCTACTCTGGTGGTTCTTACGATACCAATGCCTTCATGCTTCTCAACTGGCAGGACAATCTAGATAATCTTTTTACCCTTGTTCATGAAACAGGTCACAGTATGCATTCAAGCTATACTCGTGAAACTCAGCCTTATGTTTACGGAGATTACTCTATCTTCTTGGCGGAGATTGCCTCAACGACCAATGAAAATATCTTGACAGAGAAATTGTTGGAAGAAGTAGAAGATGATGCGACACGCTTTGCTATTCTCAATAACTTCCTAGATGGTTTCCGTGGAACAGTCTTCCGTCAAACTCAATTCGCTGAGTTTGAACATGCTATCCATCAAGCAGACCAAAATGGAGAAGTCTTGACCAGTGATTTCCTCAATAAACTCTATGCTGACTTGAATCAAGAGTACTATGGACTCAGCAAGGAAGATAATCCTCAAATCCAATACGAGTGGGCACGCATTCCGCATTTCTACTATAACTACTATGTTTATCAGTATTCAACAGGTTTTGCAGCAGCTTCAGCCTTGGCTGAGAAGATTGTCCATGGTAGTCAAGAAGATCTTGACCGCTATATCGACTACCTCAAGGCAGGTAAATCTGACTATCCACTCAATGTCATGAGAAAAGCAGGAGTGGACATGGAGAAGGAAGACTATCTCAACGATGCCTTTGCAGTCTTTGAACGTCGCTTGAACGAGTTTGAAGCCCTTGTTGAAAAATTGGGACTAGCTTAAGATGGTCGAATCTTACAGTAAAAACGCCAATCACAATATGCGTCGCCCCGTCGTCAAGGAAGAAATCGTAGAACTCATGCGCCAACGTCAAAAGCAGGTGACAGGTTCCTTGAAAGAATTGGAAGTCTTCGCTCGCAAGGAAAATATTCCCATCATTCCTCATGAAACGGTTGCTTATTTCCGTTTTCTCATGGAAACCATGCAACCTAAGAAGATTTTGGAGATTGGGACGGCGATTGGCTTTTCAGCACTTTTGATGGCGGAACATGCGCCAGATGCCAAGATTACAACCATTGACCGTAATCCTGAGATGATTGGTTTTGCCAAGGAAAACTTTGCCCAGTTTGACAGTCGTAAGCAAATCACCTTACTTGAAGGTGATGCTGTTGATGTTTTATCTACTTTGACAGAAACATATGATTTTGTCTTTATGGATTCGGCCAAGTCCAAGTATATCGTCTTTCTACCTGAAATCCTCAAGCACTTGGAAGTCGGTGGAGTGGTCGTCTTGGATGATATTTTCCAAGGAGGCGATGTTGCAAAGGATATCATGGAAGTCCGCCGGGGTCAACGAACCATTTACCGTGGTTTGCAAAGACTGTTTCACGCAACTTTGAACAATCCAGGTCTAACAGCGTCTCTAGTTCCACTTGGAGACGGCATTCTCATGCTACGAAAGAATGTAGCAGAAGTAGAGCTTCCTGAGAGCGAATAATTTTCAGAAAAATTTAAGAAATTATAGTAAAATAGATAAGGTAACACTTACCGTAAAAGGAGTAAAAATGAAGAAAAAACTTATGGCAGGAGCCATCACACTTTTATCAGTAGCAACACTTGCAGCTTGTTCAAACAGTTCTGAAGGAAAAGATTTGATCAGCATGAAGGGCGATGTGATTACAGAACATCAATTCTTTGAAGAAGTAAAGAACAATCCAACCGCACAACAAGTCTTGCTCAATATGACTATCCAAAAAGTATTCGAACAACAATATGGATCAGAGGTAACGGATAAAGATGTGGATGACGCCGTTGCTGAAGAACAAAAGAAATACGGTGATAGCTATAACAGCGTGCTTCAACGTGCAGGTATGACACCTGAGACTCGTAAAGCTCAAATCCGTACTAGCAAATTGGTTGAATTGGCGGTTAAGAAGGCCGCTGAGAGCGAATTGACAGACGAAGCCTACCAAAAGGCTTTTGAAGCGTACACACCAGATGTAACTGCTCAAATCATCCGTATGGACAATGAAGACAAGGCAAAAGAAGTACTTGAGAAAGCTAAAGCAGAAGGTGCGGATTTTGCTCAGTTGGCAAAAGACAACTCTAACGACGACAAAACAAAAGAAAATGGTGGAGAAATCACTTTTGACTCTGCTTCAACAGAACTTCCAGAACAAGTCAAGAAAGCAGCCTTTGCCTTGGATGTGAACGGGGTTTCTGATGTGATTACAGCTACTGGAACACAAGCCTACAGCAGTCAGTTCTACATCATCAAAGTAACGAAGAAAACAGAAAAATCTTCTAATATAGAGGATTACAAAGAAAAATTGAAGACCATCATCTTGACTCAGAAACAAAATGATTCAGCCTTTGTTCAAGGAGTAATTGGTAAAGAATTGCAAGCAGCAAACATCAAGGTTAAAGACCAATCATTCCAAAACATCTTCACCCAATACATCGGTGGTGGTGACTCAAGCTCAAGCAGCAGCTCTTCATCTAACTAAGAAAGTAAAACACAAATCTCTTTTGAGATTTGTTTTTTTATACCTGATACTAGAAAATGAGTAAAATTCGAAGGATTAAAGGATAAGAGTTTTTTTCTTTCTGAAAAAGTGGTATAATAGCAATCAAAACTAGAAAATAAAACGGAATTGGGAACAGAAGCGTCTGTTCCTATTAGAGTGGTGAAATATGAAAATTAGTAAAAGGCACCTACTAAACTATTCCATTTTGATTCCTTACTTCCTTTTATCGATTTTGGGGCTGATTGTGGTATACTCGACAACGAGTGCAACCTTGATCGAAGAAGGGAAAAGCGCCTTTCAATTGGTGCGTAACCAGGGGATCTTCTGGATAGCTAGTTTGATTCTGATTGCCTTAATCTATAAATTAAAATTAGGTTTCCTAAGAAATGGGCGTCTCATCTTTATTGTAATGATTGTGGAGATGGTTCTTTTAGCTCTGGCGCGACTGGTCGGAACACCTGTCAATGGAGCATACGGATGGATCTCTGTAGGACCTGTAACGATTCAGCCTGCGGAATACCTTAAGATTATCATCATCTGGTACCTGGCACATCGATTTTCAAAACAACAAGATGAGATTGCGGTTTATGACTTCCAGGTTTTGACACAGAATCAGTGGCTACCTCGAGCTTTTAACGACTGGCGTTTTGTTCTGCTAGTTCTGATTGGTAGCTTGGGAATTTTCCCAGACTTGGGAAATGCGACCATCTTGGTCTTGGTGGCGCTCATCATGTATACCGTAAGTGGAATCGCCTATCGTTGGTTCTCAACCATTCTGGCTCTCTTGGCAGGGAGCTCAATGTTAGTCTTGTCTGTCATTCGCTTTGTTGGGGTTGAAAAGTTCTCTCAAATTCCTGTATTTGGTTACGTTGCTAAACGTTTTAGTGCCTTCTTTAATCCTTTTAATGACTTGGCGGGGGCAGGACACCAGCTCGCAAATTCCTACTATGCAATGGTAAATGGAGGCTGGTTCGGACTGGGACTGGGAAATTCTATTGAGAAGCGTGGTTATCTGCCAGAAGCCCATACGGATTTTGTCTTTTCGATTGTCATCGAAGAGTTTGGATTCGTAGGAGCCAGTATGATTTTGGCTTTACTCTTCTTCTTGATTTTGCGAATCATCTTGGTTGGTATTCGAGCAAAGGATTCCTTTAACTCAATGGTTGCTATTGGTGTCGGAGGGATGATTCTTGTTCAGGTCTTTGTCAATATCGGTGGGATTTCAGGGTTGATTCCTTCTACAGGGGTAACCTTCCCCTTCCTTTCACAAGGTGGGAACAGTCTATTGGTATTATCCGTGGCCATCGCGCTTGTACTGAACATTGATGCAAGTGAAAAACGTGCCAAACTTATCAGAGAATACGAGAATCAAACCGATGAAAGTCTGTAAGGATTGAATGGAAAGGAAAGTATATGTCTCTTCAAAAATTAGAAAACTATAGTAATAAAGCAGTCGTCCAAGAAGAAGTCTTGATTCTGACAGAGCTATTAGAAGATATTACAAAAAATATGCTAGCGCCAGAAACCTTTGAAAAGATTATCCAGTTGAAGGAATTATCAACTAGCGAGAATTATCAAGGGCTCAATGACCTAGTGACCAGTCTTTCGAATGAAGAAATGATTTACATTTCACGCTATTTCTCTATCCTTCCACTTTTGATTAATATCTCTGAGGATGTGGATTTGGCCTATGAAATCAATCACCAAAACAATGTGGACCAAGACTATCTAGGGAAACTATCTACAACGATTAAGATGGTAGCTGAAAAAGAAAATGCAGCCGAAATTTTAGAAAAGTTAAATGTCGTTCCTGTCTTGACCGCCCATCCAACGCAAGTACAACGCAAGAGTATGCTGGATTTGACCAACCATATCCATACGCTTTTGCGCAAGTACCGTGATGTCAAACTTGGCTTGATTAATAAAGAAAAATGGCATACAGATCTCCGCCGTTACATTGAAATTATCATGCAAACGGACATGATTCGTGAGAAGAAATTGAAAGTAACCAACGAAATCACCAACGTGATGGAGTATTACCAAAGTTCTTTCCTGAATGCTGTTCCGCGTTTGACGGCTGAGTATAAAAAATTAGCCAAAGAACAAGGTATTGAGCTCCAACATCCAAAACCAATTACTATGGGGATGTGGATTGGAGGAGACCGTGATGGAAATCCTTTCGTAACAGCGGAAACCCTCAACAAATCAGCCTTGACTCAGTGCGAAGTCATCATGAACTACTATGATGAAAAGATTTATAATCTTTATCGTGAGTTTTCACTGTCAACCAGCATCGTGAATGTCAGCGACAAGGTCCGTGAGATGGCGCTGAAGTCACAAGATAACTCCATTTATCGCGAAAAAGAACTCTATCGTCGTGCTCTTTTTGATATCCAAGCTAAGATGCAGGCAACTAAGGCTTATTTGATTGAAGACAAGGAACTTCAGCCTAGATATGCCACTGCAGATGAATTTTATCAAGATTTGTTGGCCATTCGCGACTCTCTCCTTGAAAACAAAGGGGAATACCTGATTTCTGGAGAATTTGTCGAATTGATGCAAGCTGTCGAAATCTTTGGTTTCTACCTTGCTTCTATCGATATGCGCCAAGATTCTAGTGTTCACGAAGCCTGTGTGGCTGAATTGTTAGCATTAGCTGGCATCAACGACCACTATAGCGATCTGTCTGAAGACGAAAAATGCAGCCTTCTCTTAAAAGAGTTGGAAGAAGATCCTCGTATCCTCTCAGCCACTCATGCTGAAAAGTCAGAACTTCTTGAGAAGGAACTGTCTATCTTTAAAGCTGCCCGCAAGTTGAAGGATAAACTGGGTGAAAACGTCATTCGTCAAACCATCATTTCTCACGCAACAAGTGTATCCGATATGCTCGAACTAGCCATTATGCTTAAGGAAGTCGGCTTGGTGGATGCCCAAAAAGCACGAGTTCAGATTGTTCCCCTCTTTGAAACGATCGAGGACTTAGACCATTCGGAAGAAACCATGAGAAGATATTTCTCTCTTCCTTTGGCTAAAAAATGGATTGCTTCAAAAGATAACTATCAGGAAATCATGCTTGGCTACTCTGATAGTAACAAAGACGGTGGTTACCTGTCATCATGTTGGACCCTCTACAAGGCGCAACAACAACTAACTGCTATCGGTGATGAATTTGGCGTTAAGGTCACTTTCTTCCACGGTCGTGGTGGTACTGTGGGTCGTGGTGGTGGACCAACTTATGAAGCCATCACATCTCAACCACTCAAGTCTATTAAGGACCGTATCCGTCTGACTGAGCAAGGAGAAGTGATTGGAAACAAATACGGTAACAAAGACGCAGCCTACTATAACCTTGAAATGTTGGTTTCTGCAGCCATTAACCGTATGATTACCAAGAAGAAGAGTGATACCAACACATCGAACCGTTACGAAGCCATTATGGATCAAGTAGTGGACCGTAGTTATGATATCTATCGTGATTTGGTCTTTGGAAATGAACATTTCTATGACTATTTCTTTGAATCAAGTCCAATCAAGGCTATTTCCAGCTTCAATATCGGTTCGCGTCCAGCTGCTCGTAAGACCATCACTGAAATTGGCGGTTTGCGCGCTATCCCTTGGGTCTTCTCATGGTCACAAAGTCGTGTCATGTTCCCTGGATGGTACGGAGTAGGATCTAGCTTTAAAGAGTTTATTGATCAAGATCCGAAAAATATCGAGTTCCTTCGTGACATGTACCAAAACTGGCCTTTCTTCCAATCTTTACTTTCCAATGTAGATATGGTCTTGTCTAAGTCTAACATGAACATTGCCTTTGAATATGCCAAGCTCTGTGAAGATGAAGAAGTGCAAGCTATCTACTACACTATTTTAGATGAATGGCAATTGACTAAGGATGTTATTTTAGCTATCGAAGGATATGACGAACTCTTGGCAGAAAACTCTTACCTAAAAGACAGTCTAAACTATCGTATGCCATACTTTAATATCCTTAACTACATCCAGTTGGAGTTGATCAAACGTCAACGTCGCGGCGAATTGTCGGCAGACGAAGAAAAACTGATCCATACAACTATCAACGGAATTGCAACCGGTTTGCGTAATTCAGGCTGATATTCTACAAACTTCCTCTTTTTTCAAGGGGAAATTTTTGAATTGTTTAAAAAATTCTAAAAATAAGCTTGACAAGTAGTTGAAAAATGATATAATTTAAACATTCAGAAAGTAATCATGCTCATTTTTTAGAGAGTCTGTGGTTGGTGAAAGCAGATAGATGAAATTGATGAAATTGGGCTGAATGTACTTAAGAATTTGAAATCATAAAAATTCGGTGAGCACACCTTATAGTGCAACTCGTTATTGCGAGAAAGAGCGATAGGGATAGTCCCTATAATTGAGGTGGCACCGCGCATCGACGTCCTCACACAAGTTTTTTGTGTGAGGACTTTTTCTATGGGGAGGAAAGATATTGGAATTTAAACGATGGCATCGCTTGATGATGTGATTTAAAATGTTAAGGTAAAAGAATTAAGGAGAAAGAAAAATGAAAAATAAACGTTTGATTGGAATTGTCGCTGGATTAGCAGTATTGGTAGTGGCTAGCTTGATTTATTCATCAATGAACAAGCCAGCAGCTAAGGAAGAGCAAAAGGTTGCTAAGGTTGGTGTCCTTCAATTTGTTAGTCACCCATCCTTGGACTTGATTTACCAAGGGATTCAAGATGGACTAGCTGAAGAAGGCTATAAGGACGATCAAGTAAAAATCGACTTTATGAACTCTGAAGGTGATCAGAGCAAGGTTGCAACCATGAGTAAACAATTGGTGGCAAATGGAAACGATGTTGTTGTTGGGATTGCGACACCAGCTGCTCAAGGACTTGCTAGTGCTACAAAAGACCTACCTGTTATCATGGCTGCTATTACAGACCCAATCGGTGCTAACTTGGTCAAAGATTTGAAAAAACCGGGTGGCAACATTACAGGGGTGTCAGATCATAACCCAGCTGAACAGCAAGTGGAATTGATTAAAACTTTGACACCAAATGTCAAAACAATCGGAGCTCTTTACTCAAGCAGTGAAGATAACTCAAAAACACAGGTAGAAGAATTCAAGGCTTATGCTGAAAAAGCAGGTCTGACAGTCGAAACCTTTGCTGTTCCATCAACCAATGAAATTGCTTCAACAGTTAATGTTATGACAAGCAAGGTCGATGCGATTTGGGTTCCAATTGATAACACCATCGCATCAGCATTCTCAACAGTTGTTTCAAGTAACCAAACAGCTAAAAAGCCAATCTACCCAAGTGCCACTGCCATGGTAGAAGCAGGTGGATTAGCATCTGTAGTTGTTGACCAACACGATCTTGGAGTGGCTACTGGTAAGATGATTGCCAAAGTTTTGAAAGGTGAAAAACCAGCTGATACGCCAGTTAATGTCTTTTCAACTGGTAAGTCAGTGATTAACAAAAAACTAGCGCAGGAGCTTGGTATCACCGTTCCTGAGTCCGTTCTAAAAGAAGCAGGACAAGTGATTGAATAAGGAAAAAGGAGGAGTTGGGGACATCTCCTCCCATTTTTACTAAAGAAAGAAATGAGTGAAAGATTATGATAGTATCCATTATTTCTCAGGGAATGGTGTGGGCGATTTTAGGTTTGGGAATCTTTATGACTTTTCGAATTTTAAATTTTCCAGATATGACTACTGAGGGCTCTTTTCCTTTAGGAGGGGCAGTAGCTGTAACTTTGATAACACAGGGAGTCAATCCATTTTTAGCGACCTTGGCTGCGGTAGGAGCGGGTTGTCTAGCTGGTATGGCAACGGGACTCTTATATACAAAAGGAAACATTCCAACCCTCTTATCAGGGATTCTGGTCATGACTTCCTGCCATTCCATCATGCTGATGATTATGGGACGTGCCAATCTGGGGCTTCTTGGAACCAAGCAAATTCAGGATGTCTTGCCTTTCGATTCAGATCTTAACCAACTCCTGACTGGATTAATCTTTGTAGCTCTTGTTATTGGCCTAATGCTCTTTTTCCTAGATACCAAACTAGGTCAAGCCTACATCGCTACAGGTGACAATCCCGATATGGCTCGTAGCTTTGGTATCAATACAGGAAGAATGGAACTCATGGGCTTGGTTCTCTCAAATGGGATCATCGCGCTTGCAGGAGCCTTAATTGCTCAACAAGAAGGATATGCAGATGTTTCTCGAGGAATCGGCGTGATTGTCGTAGGGCTTGCTAGCTTGATTATTGGTGAGGTTTTGTTCAAGAGTTTGACCTTGGCAGAGCGACTCATGACCATCGTTGTAGGGTCTATTGCTTATCAGTTCCTCGTCTGGGGAGTGATTGCTCTTGGATTTAATACAAGTTATCTGCGTTTGTACAGCGCATTGATTTTGGCAGTTTGTCTCATGATTCCAACCTTCAAAAGCAAATACCTGAAAGGAGTCAAGTTTAGCAAATGACAGCAATTGTAGAATTAAAAAATGCTACCAAAGTCATCACGAATGGCTTTGACGAGGAAAAAATCATTCTTAATGACGTTTCTCTTGAAATTTTCGAACATGATTTCATTACCATCCTAGGTGGCAATGGAGCTGGGAAGTCAACGCTTTTTAACACTATTGCAGGTACCCTACCTTTAACAAGTGGTAGTATCCGTATCATGGGGGAAGACGTGACGCATTTTTCACCTGAAAAGCGGGCTAAGTACTTGTCTCGTGTTTTTCAGGATCCTAAGATGGGTACGGCTCCCCGTATGACGGTGGCGGAAAATCTCTTGATTGCCAAGTTCCGTGGTGAGAAGAGAGGGCTTCTTCCTAGAAGATTATCAAGTCATAGAGAAGAGTTTCAGGCTACCATTGAAAAGGTTGGAAATGGTCTTGAAAAACATCTGGACACTCCGATTGAATTTCTATCAGGTGGTCAACGTCAGGCCTTGAGTCTCTTGATGGCAACCTTAAAGCGACCAGAATTACTCTTGTTGGATGAACACACAGCAGCACTCGACCCCAAGACCAGCGTGGCTTTGATGGCATTAACGGATGAATTTGTCACAAAAGATAAGCTGACTGCCCTAATGATTACCCACCATATGGAGGATGCGTTGAAGTATGGAAATCGTTTGATTGTCATGAAAGAAGGTCGTATCATCCAGGACCTCAACAAAGAAGAAAAAGCAAAAATGAAGATTTCAGACTACTATCAATTATTTGAATAAAGTAGAGAATTTTTCGTCAAGAAATAGAGAAGAAAAACTTAGAAACACGGAAGTGTTTCTGAGTTTTTTATCTCCTCTTTCTATCTAGAAAAATAAGGCAAAGAGAATTACGGAAAGTGTATGAAATGGTTTACTTTTTTTCAGAAATAAGCTATACTAGATAACGTGAAACTATGATAAGATGGAGGTATTGTGTATGGTTGACAAGCAAGTCATTGAAGAAATCAAAAACAATGCCAACATTGTGGAAGTCATAGGTGACGTGATTTCTTTACAAAAGGCTGGACGGAACTATTTAGGGCTCTGTCCTTTTCATGGTGAAAAGACCCCCTCTTTCAACGTTGTGGAAGACAAGCAGTTTTATCACTGTTTTGGCTGTGGGCGCTCAGGAGATGTTTTTAAGTTCATCGAAGAATACCAAGGTGTATCCTTTATGGAAGCCGTTCAGCTCTTAGGAGAGCGAGTCGGTATTCAACTGGCTATGCCGGTACAGTCTCGTCCTCAACAGGCTTCACCTCATCAAGCACTATATGATATGCATGAAGAAGCTGCCCGTTTTTACCATGCCATCCTCATGACGACAAAGATGGGAGAAGAAGCAAGGGCTTATCTCTACAAACGCGGATTGACAGACGATGTTCTGAAGCACTTCCAGATTGGACTAGCTCCAGCAGAGAGAACCTATCTCTATCAACGTTTAGCTGACAAGTTTGAGGAAAAAGATTTATTGGATTCGGGCTTGTTCAACCTGTCAGATGACAATCAGTTTTATGATACTTTTTTTGGACGTATCATCTTTCCTTTGACCAACGACAAGGGGCAGGTCATTGCCTTTTCAGGTCGTATTTGGCAAGAAATGGACAGTCAGACTGCCAAATATAAAAATAGTCGCTCGACTGCAATTTTTAACAAGAGTTACGAATTGTATCATTTGGACAAGGCAAAAAAGGGAACAGGTAAGATCACAGAACTCTATCTGATGGAAGGATTCATGGATGTGATCGCGGCCTACCGTGCTGGTATAGAAAATGCTGTTGCTTCCATGGGAACAGCCTTAAGTAAGGAGCATGTTGACCACCTCAAACGCTTTACCAAAAAAATTGTTCTCAGCTATGATGGCGACAAGGCAGGGCAGGCAGCGACAGCCAAAGCTCTGGAGGAGTTAAAAGACTTTTCAGTTGAGGTTGTTCGAGTACCTGATGCCATGGACCCAGATGAGTATTTGCAAAAGAATTCTGCTGAAGACCTGGCTTACCTTTTAACCAAGACTCGGATTAGTCCTATAGAGTTCTATATTCATCAGCTCAAGCCAGAAAATAGTGACAACTTGCAGGCACAAATCGAATTTATTGAAAAGATTGCGCCCCTAATCGCCAAGGAAAAGTCTATCACCGCCCAGAATTCCTATATCCACATTCTGGCGGATAATCTACCTTCCTTTGATTACCAGCAGGTAGAACAGATTGTAAATGAAAGTCGCATTGTTCAGAGGCAGGAAAGAGTCAAAGAGGAGCAACCTCCAGTAGCGATTAGTTTACCTGTAACGCGGCAACTGACAGCAGTCATGAGAGCAGAGGCTCATCTCCTTTATAGGATGGCTGAAAATCCAGTTGTGTTAAATGACTACCGCCTAAGAGAAGATTTTTTCTTCGATACCCCAGAATTTCAAATTCTTTACGAATTATTAAGTGAGCAGGGAGAAATCGGCTCAGAAGAGCTTTCTCATCAGACGCCTGAGGTTGAAAATGCCTGGTACCATGTGCTTAGTCTGGATTTGCCAACTGAGATGTCGCCTCAAGAACTTTCTGAAGTCGAAGCGACTCGTAATCGTGCCCTCCTCAGCAAAGACAATTTAAAGATTAAAAAGAAAGTTCAGGAAGCTAGTCATGTAGGAGATACAGACACAGCCTTGGAAGAATTGCAACGATTGATTTCCCAAAAGAGAAGAATGGAGTAATAATGGCAACAAAACAAAAAGAAGTAACGACATTTGATGTGCAAGTAGCAGACTTTATCCGTAACCACAAAAAAACAGGAACAGCAACAGATGACGAAATCAATTCAAGTCTGGTTATTCCTTTTACCTTAGATGCAGATGGCATTGAAGACCTTTTACAACGGATTCAGGATGCTGGAATTTCTATCACAGATAATGAAGGAAATCCAAGTGCACGTGTCCTTAGTACAGAAGAAGAGCCTGAACTTAGTGATGAGGACTTGATTGGCTCAACCTCTGCCAAGGTTAATGACCCTGTCCGTATGTATTTGAAGGAAATTGGGGTTGTTCCTCTCTTGACCAATGAAGAAGAGAAAGAATTGGCTTTAGCTGTTGAAGCTGGTGATATCGAAGCCAAACAGCGTCTTGCAGAAGCCAACCTTCGTTTGGTAGTTTCGATTGCGAAGCGATACGTAGGTCGTGGTATGCAGTTTCTTGATTTGATTCAAGAAGGAAATATGGGCTTGATGAAGGCCGTGGACAAGTTTGACTATTCAAAAGGCTTTAAGTTTTCTACTTATGCAACTTGGTGGATTCGTCAGGCAATTACTCGTGCCATTGCTGATCAGGCGCGTACCATTCGTATCCCTGTTCACATGGTTGAAACGATTAACAAGCTTGTCCGTGAACAACGTAATCTTCTTCAAGAACTGGGTCAAGATCCAACTCCTGAACAAATCGCTGAACGTATGGATATGACACCTGACAAGGTGCGTGAAATCTTGAAAATCGCCCAAGAGCCAGTATCACTTGAAACACCGATTGGTGAAGAGGACGATAGCCATCTTGGGGACTTTATCGAAGACGAAGTGATTGAAAATCCAGTTGACTACACAACGCGCATCGTCTTGCGTGAGCAGTTGGATGAAGTCTTGGATACTCTCACAGACCGTGAAGAAAATGTTTTGCGCCTTCGTTTCGGTTTGGACGATGGGAAAATGCGTACTCTTGAAGATGTTGGTAAAGTCTTTAACGTAACTCGTGAGCGTATCCGTCAGATCGAGGCCAAGGCTTTGAGAAAATTGCGTCAACCAAGTCGCAGTAAACCCCTTCGTGATTTTATTGAAGATTAGAGTGAGGAATAACATGGCTTATACAGAAGAGCAAATTGAAACGATCAAAACACGCATTTTAAATGCTTTGGAAGAAGTCATCGATCCTGAGTTGGGAATTGATATTGTCAACCTAGGTTTGATTTATGAGATTCGTTTTGACGGTGAAACAGGTCATACTGAAATTGATATGACCTTGACAACTATGGGCTGCCCACTGGCTGACCTTTTGACAGACCAAATACACGATGCGATGACAGATGTGCCTGAGGTAACCAATACCGAAGTTAAATTGGTCTGGTATCCAGCTTGGACGGTTGAAAAAATGAGTCGCTATGCACGTATCGCCCTAGGAATTAAATAAATAGTAGAAAAATATGAGAGACGATTGGAAAATAGGGTAAATTCCTCCTTTTTCCTCTGGTCTCTCTTTCTTTTGCTGATTTTCTAGAAATAAAATGGTATAATGAAAGGTATGGAAAACGAAAAATTGCGTATTAATATGCTAAGTTCAAGTGAAAAAGTAGCTGGTCAAGGAGTGTCAGGAGCTTATCGAGAATTGGTTAGTCTTCTTCACCGTGATGCCAAAGATCAGTTGATTGTTACAGAGAATCTTCCTGTTGAGGCAGATGTAACTCACTTTCATACCATTGATTTCCCCTATTATTTATCTACTTTCCAAAAGAAACGCTCTGGGAGAAAAATTGGCTATGTGCATTTTTTGCCTGATACGCTTGAGGGAAGTTTGAAAATTCCATTTTTCTTAAAGGGAATTATCAAACGCTATGTTTTTTCATTTTACAACCGAATGGAACACCTGGTGGTGGTCAATCCCATGTTTATCGAGGATTTGGTGGCAGCTGGTATTCCACGTGAAAAAGTAACTTATATTCCAAACTTTGTAAATAAGGAAAAATGGCATCCACTGCCAGCTGACCAAGTTGCAAAACTTCGTCAGGAAATGGATTTAGCTGAGGATCAGTTTGTTGTTGTCGGTGCGGGTCAGGTTCAGAAACGTAAAGGGATTGATGATTTTATCCGTCTTGCTGAGGAATTGCCAGAAATTACTTTTATCTGGGCAGGTGGTTTTTCATTTGGTGGGATGACAGATGGTTATGAACGCTACAAGAAGATTATGGACAATCCACCAAAAAATCTTATTTTCCCCGGAATTGTGTCACCCGAACGGATGCGGGAATTTTACGCTATGGCGGATCTATTCTTGCTACCAAGTTACAATGAATTATTCCCTATGACCATCTTAGAGGCAGCTAGTTGTGAAGCACCGATTATGCTAAGGGATTTAGATCTCTATAAGGTTATTCTCGAAGGGAATTATCGTGCTACAAGTGATGTTTCCGAGATGAGAGAAGCTATTCTCGAATACAAAGATCATCCTGAAAAGTTGAAAGACTTGAAAGAAAAAGCTCGCGAAATCTCCAAAGAGTATTCTGAGGAGCATTTGTTGGAAATCTGGTTAAAATTTTATCGAGAACAGGCTGCTTTGGGCAAAAAGTGAGGTAATTTATGCGAATTGGATTATTTACAGATACCTATTTCCCTCAGGTTTCCGGGGTCGCGACTAGTATTCGAACCTTGAAGACAGAGCTTGAGAAGCAGGGGCATGCAGTTTTTATCTTTACAACAACAGATAAAGATGTGAACCGCTACGAGGATTGGCAAATTATCCGAATTCCGAGTGTTCCCTTCTTTGCATTTAAGGATCGACGATTTGCCTATCGAGGTTTTACAAAGGCGCTTGAAATTGCCAAGCAGTATCAACTCGATATCATTCATACCCAGACAGAATTTTCACTTGGTTTGTTAGGAATTTGGATTGCGAGAGAATTGAAAATTCCTGTTATTCATACCTACCATACCCAGTACGAAGATTATGTGCATTATATTGCTAAGGGCATGCTGATTCGGCCTAGTATGGTAAAATATCTGGTACGAGGCTTCCTTCACGATGTTGATGGAGTGATTTGCCCTAGTGAGATTGTTCGGGACCTGCTATCTAAGTATAAAGTCAAGGTTGAAAAGCGGGTTATCCCAACTGGTATTGAGTTAGCAAAATTTGAACGACCTGAGATTAAGGAAGAGAATTTAGCTGCCCTCCGATCTAAACTTGGGATTAAAGAAGACGAGAAAATGTTACTGAGTCTTTCTCGTATCTCCTTTGAGAAGAATATCCAAGCGGTTCTAGTCGCCTTTGCTCAGGTTTTGAAAGAAGAAGACAAGGTGAAACTGGTTGTTGCTGGTGACGGTCCTTATTTGGACAGTCTGAAAGAAGAAGCAATCAAATTGCAAATTCAAGATCAGGTGATTTTTACTGGTATGATTGCCCCAAGTGAAACAGCCTTGTACTATAAGGCAGCAGATTTCTTTATTTCTGCATCCACTAGTGAAACCCAAGGGTTGACTTATCTAGAGAGTCTAGCTAGTGGAACGCCTGTCATCGCTCATGGTAATCCTTATCTGGATAATCTGATCAATGACAAGATGTTTGGAACTCTCTACTATGGAGAAAAGGACCTTGCAGGTGCCATCTTGGAGGCTTTGATTGCCACTCCAGATATGGATGAGCAAAAGTTGGCTGACAAGTTATATGAGATTTCTGCTGAGAATTTTGGGAAACGAGTTCATGAGTTTTACCTTGATGCCATTATTTCAAATAATTTTGAACAAGAATTGCTCGATGGAGAGCCTATTAGTCAACGTTTTTTAAAAACTATTTTATATCTCCCTCAACAAGCAGTCAGCACCCCTGTAAAAGAATCTAAACGCATTCTGAAGGCGTCTAAAAAACAGTTGTCCAGTATGCGCGACTACTGGAAAGATTGACAAAAAGTAAAAAAGGAGGAATAAAAGATGGCGAAAAAATTTATGAGAAGTGGGAAAGATCAAAAAATTGGAGGCGTTTGCGCCGGTGTTGCCAACTATTTTGATATTGATCCGACGATTGTCCGAGTGATTTGGGGAGTTCTAGCCTTTTGTTATGGAGCAGGGGTTCTTGCTTACTTGATTTTGTGGGCAATTGCACCTGTTTCTACAGAATATTAAATTAAAATTATAGAGTGAAAAGGAGAAACTATGGCTTTTGGAGATAATGGTAACCGTAAAAAAACAATGTTTGAAAAGGTGACACTCGTTGTCGTGCTCATCATGTTGTTTGTAACCCTTGCTGGTATCTTTGCAACGGCGCTTGGAGCTTTTAGCAGATTCTAAGCAAGTTGTTTAGACAGAAACAATAACTAATGACTGGGATTTCCCAGCCTTTTTAAAGTGAGAAGAAAATATGAGTATGTTTTTAGATACAGCCAAGATTAAGGTCAAGGCTGGTAATGGTGGCGATGGCATGGTTGCCTTTCGCCGTGAAAAATATGTCCCTAATGGCGGTCCTTGGGGTGGTGATGGTGGATGTGGAGGTAACGTTGTTTTCGTGGTAGACGAAGGCTTGCGTACCTTGATGGATTTCCGCTATAACCGTCATTTCAAGGCTGATTCCGGTGAAAAAGGAATGACCAAAGGAATGCACGGACGTGGTGCAGAAGATCTACGTGTTCGCGTGCCACAGGGGACTACTGTACGTGATGCGGAAACAGGTAAAGTCATTACAGACTTGATTGAACATGGTCAAGAATTTATCGTGGCTCATGGCGGTCGAGGTGGTCGTGGAAACATCCGTTTTGCCACTCCAAAAAATCCTGCACCTGAAATCTCTGAGAATGGAGAACCAGGACAAGAACGTGAGTTGCAACTAGAATTGAAGATTCTAGCGGATGTCGGCTTGGTCGGTTTCCCATCTGTTGGAAAGTCAACTTTGCTTAGTGTCATCACTTCAGCTAAACCTAAAATCGGTGCTTACCACTTTACGACCATTGTCCCTAATTTGGGTATGGTTCGTACTCAGTCAGGTGAATCTTTTGCAGTAGCAGATCTTCCAGGTTTGATTGAAGGGGCTAGTCAAGGTGTTGGTCTTGGAACCCAGTTTCTCCGTCATATCGAACGCACTCGAGTTATCCTCCATATCATCGATATGTCGGCTAGCGAAGGACGTGATCCTTATGAGGACTACCTTGCTATCAATAAGGAATTAGAATCCTACAACCTTCGTCTGATGGAGCGTCCGCAGATCATTGTGGCTAACAAGATGGACATGCCTGAAAGTCAGGAAAATCTTAAAACTTTCAAGGAAAAGTTGGCAGCAAATTACGACGAGTTTGAGGAACTTCCAGCTATCTTCCCTATTTCTGGATTGACCAAGCAAGGATTGGCTACCCTTTTGGATGCGACAGCTGAATTGTTGGATAAGACTCCAGAGTTCTTGCTCTATGACGAGTCTGATATGGAAGAAGAGGCTTACTATGGCTTTGACGAGGAAGAAAAGGCCTTTGAGATTAGTCGTGATGATGATGCGACATGGGTACTTTCTGGTGAAAAACTCATGAAACTCTTTAACATGACCAACTTTGACCGTGACGAATCGGTCATGAAGTTTGCCCGTCAGCTTCGTGGTATGGGGGTTGACGAAGCCCTTCGTGCGCGTGGAGCCAAAGATGGTGATTTGGTTCGCATCGGTAAATTTGAGTTTGAATTTGTAGACTAGGAGATTGATATGGGAGATAAACCGATATCATTCCGAGATGCAGATGGAAATTTTGTTTCTGCAGCAGATGTCTGGAATGAAAAGAAACTAGAAGAATTGTTTAATCGTCTCAATCCTAAACGTGCTCTTCGATTGGCACGGACGAATAAAGAAGATACACAGTCAAAGAAATAAAAAATTCCCGTGACTTTTTGATCACGGGATTTGTTTTATTCACTAAAGAAAAATGGTGGTGCATATTTTTTGAGACTTTCAAAACAAGCTTGCGCTTTTGTAGCATCTTCACAAATAATCATGCAGACATCGTCTCCACAAAGGGTTGCAACGATATCTGGAAAGGCCAAGGAATCAATTACAGATCCAAACGATTGGGCTAAACCGGGTAACGTTTTCAAAATAACTTGGTGTTGCACAGGACGCAACATAACAAGAGCATCTTCCATATAATTTTCAAGACGTTTTTCCCATTTGGAGATAGATCCTGTATTTAGCACATAGTAAGAATGATCCTCTTCGCGCACTTTTGAAAGGTTCATGGTTTTGATATCGCGTGATAAGGTAGCCTGAGTAACTTGGATATCATTTTCCGCTAATAAGGCTTGTAATTCAGCTTGAGTATGGATTTTGTTTTTTGAAACGAGGGCGCGGATAAGTTGGTGTCTGTGTTCTGATTTGTTCATAAAGTAAGTACTCCTTTTACAAGGTACAGTAGCGTGGACTGAACGAAAACGTCAGTCAGGTGGTAGGCGGTATTGTCACGTATGATGATGTCAAAGTCAGTAGTATAAAGAACTAGACGGAGAGAATCTCCTTCTTTTAACTTGTCACTAGTTGCGCGCAGATAAACTGGGTAGCAATCGGTTTATCTACATTGATGTTCTTTAATGACAGTGAATCATTCAATTTAGGTAGCATTTTGTCACGGCTTGTTGTGAATTTACTATAAATGTTAATTCACAAAGATTTTTCAACATGTGGTCTAGTAGCGTTTATGATAAATGGTGACACATGTTGGTTAGGGCTGTTAGTATCTTTTGTCCAAGTTCTGTCTAGGGGCTTCTAAAATGCTTTCAGATGAATTGGATTTGATACGAAGTTTATGTTTGATTCGACTGTTCAAGTGGAAAACTTTGGTTATAGGAAGTTCAATGGTCAATTTGATTGACTTTTCCTTTGAAGACTTCCATATTGAAAGTCTGGTAGATTATACCTTTTGACAAGGTAGGATAAGACTAGACTGTGCTAAATCAACAGTCAACTGATAGTCTGTATTATCTCGAATTGTAATCTCAAAGTCTGTTGTGTAGAGAACCAAACGGAGAGTATCTCCTTCTTTAAGTTTGTAGATAGTTGGTTGAAGCTCTAGCTTGAATTCCATCCATTCATTTGGTTGGATTTCTTCAATCGTCAAGAGATTGGTTCGATTTTGAAGATTGAGGTAGCCTTTGGTGAGGACACGTTGGGCACTTAGGTTGAATGGTAGTTCACAGAGATTTTCTAACATGTGGTAACGACCATTATCAATGGTTCTAGCACTTAAAATAGCTGGATAAGGCTGTAGATATTTCTTTTGTCCAAGTTCTAACAGTTGGGCTGATAAGAGCCCCTTGTTTGTACTTGATTTGATACGAAGTTTCAGCTCCACTCGCCCATTTAAGTGAATGTCTTGACTTACTGGAAGGTCAATGGTGATCTGATTAGCTTTTCCTTGGTAAAGTTCGGTGTTGAAAGTCTGATAAGTCTTACCATAACGATCAAAATCTTTTTGATCATAATGGTTTTGAATCACTTTTTCCTCATTACCAAGAGAGAAGGTATGCAGTTCATCTTGCTTGCCGAAGTCATCAAGACTTTGCCATGTTTGAGGCGAAGTATTGTCCTGCCAGATAACAGTTGGAAGTTGATAGCCTGAGTCAAGTCCTAACAATTTCTTACTTAACAAGGCATTCATGGACTCGCGGAAGTCAATCGACTGCCAGTTGTTCATATAGACATGGGCACCATGATGGAAAAAGAGGTGCTTAGTGATATGGCTAGGAAGGGCATGAAGCATCTGGTAAACATGAAGAGGTTTGACGTTCCAATCCTGGGAACCATGCGTAAAGACGACCTCAGCTTGAACCTTGTGAGCATTGAGCAGATAGTTGCGGTCATGCCAAAACTGATTGTAGTCACCAGTCTTGCGATCGAGTTTCTCTTTAACCTTTTCTAAGTCTGCTTGATGAGCTCCATTACCACGAATATAGTCACCAGCTTGGAGGTTGCGGGAGTAGGTCAGTTCAGCAAGTGAGTCAAAATCCTCACCCGGATAACCACCTGGGCTGGTCACTAGACCATTTTCCCGATAGTAGTTGTACCAAGAGGAAATACCTGCTTCAGCGATGATGACTTCCAAGCCATCAACACCAGTGGTCGCGAGACCATTGGACATGGTACCTAGATAGGAAATACCTGTTGTTGCGACTTTCCCGTTTGACCAGTCAGCCTTGACTTGACGATTGCGCGTATGGTCCGTGAAAGCACGGCAACGGCCATTAAGCCAATCAATGACATTTTTATAGGCCTCAATTTGCTGGTAGTCCCCATTGGTCATGAGACCTTGAGAATCTTTGGTTCCAACACCTGATACATAGAGATTGGCAAATCCACGTGGGAGGAAGTAGTCATTGAGTGTGTACGAGCTATTGATATGAGATAGCTTTTCTTCAGCTTCTGAGACGACTTCTGCTTGACCATGAGGTTCAACTAAATTCAGCTTAGGTTCCTCAAGTTCAATGGTGTGGGGCGGTTTGACCTCAAGCTCTCCTTCCATTTTGTAGAGAGCCTTGTCACTGGCTTTGTCGTTGGTCCCTTGGTGATAAGGGCTGGCAGTCATGACTGAAGGAATCTGTCCATCATAACGAGGACGAATAATGCTGACCTTGACTAAATCAGGGAGTCCGTCTTTATCAGTATCCACACGGCTCTCGACATAGACGACTTCACGAATGACATCATAAGTAGAGAAGGTTGCCAAGCTCTTACCGTTAAAGTAGTGGTAGTGATTATCTTCTGAAATGAGTCCATCACTAACAAGCTGATCGATGAGCGTATTTCCTTTTTTCGTTCGCGTATTGAGTAACTGATAAAGATTTTCAATGAGATCTCCATAAACAATAGGAAAACCAGTTTCTTTACGGAACTGTTCGGCATCCTCAAAGTCAATAAGATAGCTAAATCCTAAAAGTTGAAAAGCTACTGTGTAGAAAATCTCCTCAGTTAACACACGGTCTGACTGGAAAAAGGTTACTAAATCTGTTTCTTTATCCGCGGCCAATGTGGACAAGGCATAATCCGTGTTAGAATAAGTGAAAAAACTCCAACGAATGAAGTTTTCAAACTGTCTTTTTAAGGACAGTTGGGGTGACAGCTTTAGACCAAGATTTTCTAATTCCTCAAATCGTTGAGAACTAGTGGTTGGTTGATAGCTGAATTGATTAAAACGCATGTTTCTCTCCTTTGAAAACAAACTAAATTTATTATATCAAAAAAGAGGGAAAAATGGAATAAATAAACTTAAATGAAATAAATTTCTTAAACCAGCATATCAATTTGGTAAGTTATTATAAAATACTGAATAAATTCCATGGAAGTAAGCCTTTTTCTAGAGTTTTTTATATGTAAAACTGCATATAACTCCTATCTTTATTATACTTCGTTTAGTATAAATATATCTAAATTTACATTTAAAACTATTATATAATATTAATTTTTCATTTCTTTCCTCTGAGAAATGAAGAATTTAACAGTAAGAAGAGAAGAAGTTTGTAACTGATGATATTGAAAAGAAAGCGTCCGAGTTGCTTCAATATCCAACTTAAAATGGTATAATAGTAGTAAAACGAAAGCAAGGAGGAGAAGAAATGATTGCACAGCTCGATACCAAGACTGTTTATAGTTTTTTGGAAAGTGTGGTTTCGATTGAAAAATATGTACAAACGGCTAAAGAGTATGGCTATTCTCACCTTGCTACCATGGATGTGGATAATCTCTATGGGGCTTATCATTTTTTAGAAGTGACTCGAAAATATGGAATCCAACCTTTAATTGGTCTTGAAATGTCCTTGATCAAAGATGAGGAGAATATTTCTTTCCGTTTTCTAGCTCTATCCACTAAAGGGTATCAAGAGTTGATGAAGTTATCCACTTTAAAAATGACTGGACGGAAAAATTGGTCTGACTTCACCAGCCACCTCGAAGATGTAGCCATTATTGTCCCCTATTTTAATGGGGTCGAACAGCTGGATTTGGGGCATGATTATTTTATCGGTGTCAGTCCAGATGCTCCTCAGAAAGTCTTTACCAGACCCATTCTTCCACTCTACCAAGTTAACTCTTTTGACAAAGAAGACCTACAGGTTTTACAAATCTTGTCAGCAGTCAAGGACAATGTCAGTCTAAGAGAAGTGGATGTGCATTCACAACAGGGGATCTTTCTAACTGCCTCAGATTTAGAAGCTCGGTTTAAAAATCGCTTCCCTCAGACGCTTGCCAATCTCCAGGATTTGATAGAGAATGTAAGCTATCAAATCGACCCAAGTTTAAAACTTCCTCGCTTTAATCCTGAAAGGCCAGCGGTGGAAGAACTTAGAGAGAGAGTTGAGAAAGGCTTGATTGACAAGGGGCTAACCTCAGCTATCTATCGTGAGCGACTGAATGAGGAATTAGCTGTGATTCATGATATGGGATTTGACGACTATTTTCTTGTCGTTTGGGATTTGCTCCGTTTTGGACGTTCCCAAGGCTACTATATGGGAATGGGGCGTGGTTCTGCGGTTGGTAGTCTGGTGGCCTACTCACTCGACATCACTGGAATTGATCCGGTTGAAAAGAACTTGATTTTCGAGCGCTTTTTAAATCGCGAGCGTTATACCATGCCCGATATCGATATCGATATCCCTGACCTTTATAGACCAGAGTTCATTCGTTATGTTCGTGATCGCTATGGCAGTCAACATGTGGCACAGATTGTCACTTATTCGACCTTTGGAGCAAAACAGGCAATTCGTGATGTTTTTAAACGTTATGGTGTTCCAGAGTATGAATTAACCAATATTACGAAAAAAATCAGTTTCCGAGATACGCTAACGACTGCTTATGAAAAGAATTTGCAATTTAGACAGGTTATCAATAGTAAGATTGAATACCAAAAAGCTTTTGAGATTGCTCGAAAGATTGAAGGTTATCCTCGTCAGACCTCTATCCATGCGGCCGGAGTCGTTATGAGTGACCAAGACTTGACGGACTATATTCCTCTAAAATATGGTGAGGATATGCTCATCACTCAGTATGATGCTCATGGTGTTGAAGCCAATGGACTTCTAAAAATGGATTTCCTCGGATTACGTAACCTGACTTTCGTACAAAAAATGCAGGAATTGCTTGCGGAGTCAGAAGGTATTCATCTGAAAATCGAAGAGATTGATTTGGAAGACAAGGCAACTCTGGCTCTTTTTGCTTCTGGAAATACCAAGGGGATTTTCCAATTTGAACAACCCGGAGCCATTCGACTCTTGAAACGGGTCAAACCACAAGTCTTCGAAGAAGTGGTAGCAACGACCTCTCTAAACAGACCAGGTGCTAGTGATTATATTGATAATTTTGTGGCTCGTAAGCATGGTAAAGAAAAGGTGACAGTACTAGACCCTGCCTTAGAAGACATCCTTTCATCAACCTACGGTATCATGCTCTACCAAGAGCAGGTCATGCAGGTAGCTCAGCGCTTTGGAGGCTTTAGCCTTGGTAAAGCCGATATTCTCAGACGAGCCATGGGTAAGAAAAATGCTAAAGAGATGCATTTGATGAAGGAAGATTTTATCACAGGAGCTATGAAACTTGGGCATACAGAAGAAAAGGCCAACCAAGTTTTTACAGTGATGGAAAAGTTTGCAGGCTATGGGTTTAATAGATCCCACGCCTATGCCTATTCAGCCCTTGCTTTCCAGCTAGCTTATTTCAAGGCACATTATCCTGCTATTTTCTTTCAAGTCATGTTGAATTATTCGAGCAGTGATTATATTGTAGATGCTCTTCAGATGGGATTTGATGTAGCGCCTTTAGCCATTAACAGCATTCCCTATCATGATAAAATCACCCATAAGACAATCTATCTTGGTTTGAAAGCCATTAAAGGGATGCCAAGAGATTTTTCTTATTGGATTATTGAAAACCGTCCTTTTTCAAGTGTTGAAGATTTCGTCACACGTCTTCCTAAAAATTACAAGAAACTATCGCTTTTGTCTCCTTTGGTTGAACTGGGGCTCTTTGATGACTTTGACAAAAATCGCCAGAAAATCCTAGTGAACTTACCTAACTTATTTGTTTTTGTTGAGGAGTTGGGAGGTCTCTTTGCAGATGCAAGCTATAGCTGGACTGAGGCTGATGATTTTACGGAGGCAGAGAAATTTTACAAGGAGCAGGAACTAATCGGGGTTGGTATCAGTGCTCATCCTATACAAACACTTGCCAAACAAGCCCTTTATCCGACAACGCCCATTGCTACTCTCACTGAGGGGAGTCAAGCAACACTTCTAGTTGAAGTGCAAAAAATAAAAGTCATTCGAACTAAGAAAGGCGAGAGTATGGCCTTTCTACAGGTTCACGACAGTAAGTCTAAACTGGATGTGACTGTATTTTCAGAACAGTATCGAAAATTCGCTTCCCTCTTATCTGAAGGGAAATTCTACTACATCAATGGCAAAGTTCAATCCCGAGATGGTCGTCTGCAAATGATTGCACAAGATTTGAAAGAAGCAGTCGCTGAACGATTCTGGATTCAAGTTAAAAACCACGATAATGATAAAGAAATTTCAACTATCTTAGAACAACATAAAGGCTCTATTCCTGTTATTATCAGGTATGTTGAGGAAGAGAAGACAATAGTTTCCTCCCAACATTTTGTAAAAAAAGACCCAGTTTTACAGGAAAAATTAGAGGGAATTGCTATGAAAACGATTTATCGCTAAAAATACGGAAAATAGAAGAATTTTCGAATTAAATGTGGTATAATCAGTAAGAATGTTAAAAGAAAAAGGAGCATAAACCAAATGAAACGTATTGCTGTTTTGACCAGTGGTGGAGACGCCCCTGGTATGAATGCTGCCATCCGTGCGGTAGTTCGCCAAGCAATCTCAGAAGGAATGGAAGTTTTTGGTATCTATGATGGATACGCAGGTATGGTTGCCGGTGAAATTTATCCACTTGATGCTGCTTCAGTAGGAGACATCATTTCACGTGGTGGTACTTTCCTTCACTCTGCTCGTTACCCTGAGTTTGCACAACTTGAAGGCCAACTTAAAGGGATTGAGCAGTTGAAAAAACACGGTATCGAAGGTGTCGTTGTTATCGGTGGTGACGGTTCTTATCACGGAGCTATGCGCTTGACGGAGCATGGATTCCCTGCTATTGGGCTTCCAGGTACAATCGATAACGATATCGTAGGTACTGATTTCACAATTGGATTTGATACTGCAGTTACGACTGCAATGGATGCGATTGATAAGATTCGTGATACATCATCAAGTCACCGTCGTACTTTCGTTGTTGAGGTAATGGGACGTAACGCTGGTGATATCGCTCTTTGGGCAGGTATCGCAACTGGTGCTGACGAAATCATCATCCCTGAAGAAGACTTCAAGATGGAAGATATCGTTGCAAGCATCAAAGCTGGTTATGAATGTGGTAAAAAACACAACATCATCGTTTTGGCTGAGGGAGTTATGTCTGCTGATGAGTTTGGTAAGAAACTCAAGGAAGCTGGAGACACTAGTGACCTTCGTGTAACTGAACTTGGACACATCCAACGTGGTGGATCACCAACCGCTCGTGACCGTGTATTAGCATCACGCATGGGTGCACACGCTGTTAAACTCCTTAAACAAGGAATCGGTGGTGTCGCTGTTGGTATCCGTAACGAAAAAATGGTTGAGAATCCAATTCTTGGAACAGCAGAAGAAGGAGCTTTGTTTAGCCTAACAGCTGATGGTAAGATCGTTGTTAACAACCCTCATAAAGCTGATCTTGAACTTTCTGATTTGAACAAGAGCTTGTCCTAATCAACTTTCATTAATTTGGTAACATGACCTTAAAAGGTCGAATTATATAAAGGAGTCACAAAAATCATGAACAAACGTGTAAAAATCGTTGCAACTTTAGGTCCTGCGGTTGAAATCCGTGGTGGTAAAAAATTCGGTGAAGACGGATACTGGGGTGAAAAACTTGACGTTGAAGCTTCAGCTAAAAACATTGCTAAATTGATTGAAGCAGGAGCAAACACTTTCCGTTTCAACTTCTCACACGGTGACCACCAAGAACAAGGTGAGCGTATGGCAACTGTTAAACTTGCTGAAAAACTTGCAGGTAAAAAAGTTGGTTTCCTTCTTGATACTAAAGGACCAGAAATCCGTACAGAATTGTTTGAAGGTGACGCAAAAGAGTACTCTTACAAAACTGGTGAAAAAATCCGTGTTGCAACTAAACAAGGAATCAAATCAACTCGTGAAGTGATTGCTTTGAACGTTGCTGGTGCTCTTGACATCTACGATGATGTTGAAGTTGGTCGCCAAGTATTGGTTGACGATGGTAAATTGGGTCTTCGTGTTGTTGCTAAAGACGATGCAACTCGTGAATTTGAAGTTGAAGTTGAAAACGACGGAATTATCGCTAAACAAAAAGGTGTTAACATCCCTAACACTAAAATTCCTTTCCCAGCTCTTGCTGAGCGCGATAATGATGATATCCGTTTCGGTTTGGAACAAGGTATCAACTTCATCGCGATTTCATTTGTACGTACTGCAAAAGACGTTGAAGAAGTTCGTGCAATCTGTGAAGAAACTGGAAACGGGCACGTTCAATTGTTTGCGAAAATCGAAAACCAACAAGGTATCGATAACTTGGATGAAATCATTGAAGCTGCTGACGGTATCATGATCGCTCGTGGTGACATGGGTATCGAAGTACCATTCGAAATGGTTCCAGTTTACCAAAAAATGATTATCACAAAAGTAAATGCAGCTGGTAAAGTCGCTATCACAGCAACAAACATGCTTGAAACTATGACTGAAAAACCACGTGCAACGCGTTCAGAAGTATCAGACGTGTTTAACGCTGTTATCGACGGAACCGACGCTACAATGCTTTCAGGTGAGTCTGCAAACGGTAAATACCCACTTGAGTCAGTAACAACAATGGCTACAATTGACAAGAACGCTCAAACTCTTTTAAAAGAATACGGTCGCTTGTCGTCTGTTAACTTGTCACGTAATTCTAAGACTGAGGTTATGGCTTCAGCTGTTAAGGATGCGACAAACTCTATGAATATCAAGTTGGTGGTTACTCTTACTAAGACAGGTCACACTGCTCGTTTGATTTCTAAATACCGTCCAGATGCTGATATCTTGGCAATCACTTTCGATGAATTGACTCAGCGTGGTTTGATGCTTAACTGGGGAGTTATCCCAGTAACAACTGATCGCCCATCAAACACTGATGATATGTTTGATCTCGCTGAAAGAATTGCAGTTGAGCAAGGTTTGGTAGAATCTGGTGATGATATTGTTATCGTTGCAGGTGTGCCACTTGGCGAAGCTGTTCGTACAAACACAATGCGTATCCGTACAGTACGTTAATTTAACACAAAAACCTATCATTTCAGGCTGAAAAGCTTGAGTGATAGGTCTTTTTTTATCAAAATGGAATGGTATTTAGTAAATAGGAATGGGAAAAAACTGAAAATTATGGTATAATAGAATGAAAAGACCTTTTTAGTAAATTTTGAAAGAGTAAAACATGAGAAAAATTGTCATCAATGGTGGACGTCCATTGCAAGGTGAGATCACCATTAGTGGTGCTAAAAATAGTGTTGTAGCGCTTATTCCAGCTATTATCTTATCAGATGATATTGTCACTTTAGATTGTGTTCCAGATATTTCAGACGTTGCTAGTCTTGTCGAAATCATGGAAATTATGGGGGCGACTGTTAAGCGTTATGACGATGTCTTGGAGATTGATCCAAGAGGTGTTCAAAACATTCCTATGCCTTATGGAAAGATTAATAGCTTGCGTGCTTCTTATTATTTCTACGGAAGTCTTTTAGGTCGCTTTGGTGAAGCTACAGTTGGACTTCCTGGGGGATGTGATCTGGGGCCTCGTCCGATTGACCTTCACTTAAAAGCCTTTGAAGCTATGGGTGCTAAGGTCAGCTATGAGGGAGATAATATGAATTTATCTGCCCAAGGTAAGGGGCTTCATGGCGCAAGTATTTACATGGATACCGTCAGCGTTGGAGCAACGATTAACACTATGATTGCTGCGGTAAAAGCTAAGGGACGTACTGTCATTGAAAATGCTGCTCGTGAACCGGAAATTATCGATGTTGCTACCCTTTTGAACAACATGGGGGCCCATATTCGTGGTGCAGGGACTGATATTATCATTATTGATGGTGTCGAGAAACTTCATGGGACTCGTCACCAAGTAATTCCAGACCGTATCGAAGCTGGAACCTATATTTCACTTGCTGCAGCGGTAGGAAAAGGAATTCGTATTAACAACGTTCTCTATGAACACTTAGAAGGCTTTATCGCCAAACTAGAGGAAATGGGCGTTCGTATGACGGTCTCAGAAGACAGTATCTTCGTTGAAGAACAGTCTGATTTGAAGGCTATTAATATCAAAACAGCTCCCTATCCAGGGTTTGCAACTGATTTGCAACAGCCTATCACGCCACTTTTACTAACTGCCCAAGGTCGTGGAACCATTATTGATACGATTTACGAGAAACGTGTTAATCATGTCTTTGAGTTAGCAAAAATGGATGCGGATATTACGACTACAAATGATCACATTATCTACAACGGTGGTCGTAAGTTACACGGGGCTAATGTAAAGGCTACAGACTTGCGAGCTGGTGCTGCACTTGTCATCGCTGGCTTGATGGCTCAAGGCCAGACTGAAATTACGAATATTGAGTTTATCCTTCGTGGCTACTCAGATATTATTGAAAAATTGCGTAGTCTTGGAGCGGATATTACACTCGTTGAAGACTAAGCCGTTGAGGTGATTATGAATATTTGGACCAAATTAGCAATGTTTTCTTTTTTTGAAACGGACCGCTTGTATTTGCGTCCTTTCTTTTTTAGTGACAGTCAAGCGTTTTACGATATTGCTTCTAATCCGGAAAATCTGCAGTTTATTTTTCCCAGTCAAGCAAGTTTGGAAGAAAGTCAGTACGCACTTGCTAACTATTTTATGAAGAATCCTCTGGGTGTTTGGGCAATTTGTCTCCAAGGAAATCAAGAAATGATTGGCTCTATTAAATTTGAAAAGATTGATGAAATCAAAAAAGAAGCAGAAATTGGTTACTTCTTAAAGAAAGATTCTTGGTCACAAGGTTATATGACAGAAGTGGTTACCAAGCTATGTCAGCTTTCATTTGAAGAATTTGGTTTAAAACAATTATCCATCATCACTCATTTGGAGAATCAAGCTAGTCAAAAAGTAGCCTTAAAATCGGGCTTTATCCTCGTCCGACAGTTTAAGGGAAGCGATCGCTATACACGAAAAATGAGGGACTATCTTGAATTTCGATACATAAAAGGAGAATTCAATGAGTAAACACCAGGAAATTTTGTCCTATCTGGAAGAGTTACCAATTGGGAAGAGAGTTAGTGTTCGCAGTATTTCCAATCACCTAGGTGTTAGTGACGGAACAGCCTACCGAGCGATCAAAGAAGCTGAAAATCGTGGCATCGTTGAAACTCGGCCACGTAGTGGAACTATACGGGTCAAGTCCCAGAAGGTGGCTATTGAGAGGCTAACCTATGCTGAAATTGCTGAAGTTACCTCCTCTGAAGTTTTAGCCGGTCAGGAAGGGCTAGAGAGAGAATTTAGCAAATTCTCCATTGGGGCTATGACAGAGCAAAATATCCTGTCTTATCTCCATGATGGTGGTCTTTTGATCGTAGGAGACCGCACTCGCATTCAACTTTTAGCGCTGGAAAATGAAAATGCGGTTCTTGTGACAGGTGGTTTTCATGTCCAGGACGATGTTCTTGAGTTGGCTAATAAAAAAGGGATTCCAGTTCTGAGGAGTAAACATGACACTTTTACAGTAGCGACCATGATTAACAAAGCCCTCTCAAATGTTCAAATCAAAACCGATATTCTGACAGTCGAAAAACTCTATCGTCCCAGTCATGAGTATGG
Source organism: uncultured Streptococcus sp. (assembly GCA_963533645.1). Lineage (GTDB taxonomy): Bacteria > Bacillota > Bacilli > Lactobacillales > Streptococcaceae > Streptococcus. The sequence continues at coordinate 50,540 of CAUSQY010000002.1, forward strand.
TTTTTTGAGAGAAACGGATACGGTCAAAGATTATCTAGACTTGGTCCGTAAGAACAGAAGTAGTCGTTTCCCAGTCATTAACCAACACCAAGTGGTTGTTGGAGTTGTTACTATGCGTGACGCAGGAGATAAATCCCCCAGCACAACGATTGATAAGGTGATGACGCGCAGTATCTTCGTAACTGGCTTAGCGACCAATATTGCCAATGTCAGTCAACGAATGATTGCAGAAGACTTTGAGATGGTTCCCGTTGTCAGAAGCAACCAAACCCTACTCGGTGTCGTAACACGACGAGATGTCATGGAAAAGATGAGCCGTTCTCAAGTTTCTGCTTTGCCGACTTTTTCAGAGCAAATCGGGCAAAAACTCTCTTACCATCATGATGAAGTCGTCATTACTGTTGAGCCCTTCATGCTGGAGAAAAATGGTGTCCTTGCTAATGGTGTCTTGGCTGAAATCCTCAACCATATGACCCAAGACCTCGTTGTCAATAGCGGACGTAATCTCATCATTGAACAGATGTTGATTTATTTCTTGCAGGCTGTGCAGATAGATGATACTTTGCGGATTCAGGCTCGGATTATTCACCACACGAGACGCTCGGCTATTATTGATTACGATATTTATCATGGTCATCAGATTGTTTCAAAAGCAAATGTTACGGTTAAAATTAATTAGAATCTAGGAGAAAAAATGATAACTTTAAAATCAGCACGTGAAATCGAAGCCATGGACAAGGCTGGTGATTTCCTAGCAAGTATCCATATCGGCTTACGTGATTTGATTAAGCCAGGCGTAGATATGTGGGAAGTTGAAGAGTACGTTCGTCGACGTTGTAAAGAGGAGAATTTCCTTCCTTTACAGATTGGCGTGGATGGGGCAGTCATGGATTATCCCTATGCCACTTGTTGCTCTCTCAACGACGAAGTAGCTCACGCTTTTCCTCGTCATTATATCTTGAAAGATGGCGATTTGCTCAAGGTTGATATGGTACTGGGTGGTCCGATTGCCAAATCCGATCTTAATGTATCTAAACTCAACTTCAACAATGTTGAGCAAATGAAAAAATACACCCAAAACTATACTGGTGGTTTAGCTGACTCATGTTGGGCTTATGCGGTCGGTACACCGTCTGAAAAAGTGAAAAACCTGATGGACGTGACCAAGGAAGCTATGTACAAAGGGATTGAGAAAGCAGTTGTTGGCAATCGAATCGGTGATATCGGTGCTGCAATTCAAGAATACGCTGAAAGTCGCGGTTATGGTGTAGTGCGTGATTTGGTTGGTCATGGTGTTGGTCCAACTATGCACGAAGAGCCAATGGTTCCTAACTACGGTATTGCAGGCCGTGGACTCCGTCTCCGTGAAGGAATGGTACTAACCATTGAACCCATGATTAATACTGGTGACTGGGAAATTGATACAGATATGAAGACTGGCTGGGCTCATAAGACTATAGATGGCGGCCTGTCTTGCCAATATGAACACCAGTTCGTGATTACCAAAGACGGCCCTGTTATCTTGACTAGTCAAGGTGAAGAAGGAACGTATTAAAATAAAGGAGCTTAGCTCCTTTTTTTGTGTCAAATTTAGTCAAAATAAATAAGCGTAGCAGACTTCTTACAAATTTATTCTTTTGTAGTAAAATAGGATTAGAATTTTGAGAAAGTAGGTAATTCGTTGGAGTCGATTATATTTCTAGTATCCGTTTTTTTAGCAGGTATTCTGTCCTTCTTTTCACCCTGCATCTTTCCTTTGCTACCTGTCTATGCGGGTATTTTACTGGATGATCAGGGAAATTCGAAAAGCTTTCGATTTTTTGGAAGAGACGTTGCATGGTCAGGCTTAATTCGGACCTTGTGCTTTATTGCAGGGATTTCCCTCATTTTCTTTATTTTAGGATTTGGAGCTGGATTCCTAGGGTACATGCTCTATGCAGACTGGTTTCGTTATGTTATGGGAGCAGTCATTATCCTTTTGGGCCTTCACCAGATGGAAATCTTGCATTTCAATAAACTGGAGGTTCAAAAGACAGTCACCTTCAAACAATCAAAGTCTAATCACTATCTGTCAGCCTTTTTACTTGGGATAACCTTTAGTTTTGGTTGGACCCCTTGTATCGGACCAGTCTTAAGTTCAGTCTTGGCTCTAGCAGCTTCCGGTGGCAATGGTGCTTGGCAAGGAGCCGTGTTAACATTAGTATATACATTGGGAATGGCCCTTCCTTTCATTGTTTTGGCCTTGGCTTCGGGCTGGATTATGCCCTATTTTAGTAAATTAAAACCCCATATGATTCTACTAAAGAAAATCGGGGGAGCTTTGATTATTTTGATGGGAATATTATTAATGCTAGGGCAGTTAAATGCCTTGTCAGGAATTCTTGGATAAAAGGAGAAAAAAATGAAAAAAATTATTTTTACAGGATTGAGTATTATGTCTCTATTCTTGTTGATTGCCTGTGGTGAAAAAGAAACCAAACAGACAAGCAGTCCAAAACAACCCGCTGTACAACAAATCGCAGTCGGTAAGGATGCACCAGACTTTACCTTGCAGTCTATGGATGGCAAAGAAGTAAAGTTATCAGACTATAAAGGGAAAAAGGTCTATTTAAAATTCTGGGCTTCTTGGTGTGGACCATGTAAAAAAAGTATGCCTGAGTTGATGGAATTAGCTGCCAAACAAGATCGAGACTTTGAAATCTTGAGTGTCATCGCACCTGGTCTACAAGGTGAAAAAACAGTTCAAGACTTTCCAAAATGGTACCAAGAACAAGGATACAAGGATATTCCAGTTCTATATGATACGCAAGCAACTACCTTCCAAGCCTACCAAATTCGTAGTATTCCAACGGAATACTTGATTGACAGTCAGGGTAAAATCGGAAAAATCCAATTTGGTGCTATTAGCAATGCTGATGCAGAAGCGGCTTTTAAAGAAATGAAATAAAGAAAAAATCGCGATTGTTCGCGATTTTTTTATAGTTTTTCATTGATAAAACGGATAAATTGATTCCACCAAACCTTCAAAAAGAAGGCTTTTTCTACTTTCTTTTCAGAAACCATTTCAAAAGATGGTTTGTCGGAAGTGAGATAACCTTGGCCGATCAGATCCTGATCTTCATAGGTTAGAGTACCGACAACCTTTCCTTCTTCCAAAGGAGCCATTTCTGATTTTGATTTTGGTGTGAATTGGAGAGCTGGTGTAGTAGCGCTTCCGATGCGTTGGACGATGGAAATGTCTGACTTAGCGACAGCTGTCACATTATCTTCTTTACCATCAAGAACTGTTACTTTACTATCATTGTATGCTTCACCTTTCTGAACGACAGTTTTTAAGGCAAAGTTTGCAGAAATATAATCTAAAAGTGCAGAAGTAGCAGTAAAACGTGCATAAGGGTTGGTATCTTGTTGATCTGCATTCAAAACAACCGTAATAATACGCATCCCTTTCTCAACAGTTGTTCCAACGAATGAAGCGCCAGCTTTATCAGTTGTTCCTGTCTTTAAACCGTCAATTCCTCCTCGGTAAGCTGGCATCCCCTCCAACATAGAATTTGTTGAATGGATTTCAAGTCCTGCAAAGGTAGAAGTTGGCTTTTTGGTGATTTCCAAAACCTGCGGATAATCTCGGATGAGGTTACGAGCGACGATTGCAACGTCGTAGGCACTCAACTTGTTTTCATCGTCTTTTTTAGAACCTGGATAGATATTATCGCCAAGGGTCTCATTATTTAAACCAGTAGTGTTTACAATAGTTGCATCTTGAATTCCCCATTCAAGAAGTTTAGCTCTCATTTTGTCTACAAAGTCTTTCTCAGAACCAGCAATCTTTTCTGCTAGCGCAATTGCAGCACTGTTTGCACTGGATACCATTGTAGCCTCTAATAGTTGTTCAACAGTATAATTTCGAGCTTCCATAGGGACGTTACTCGCCTCAGAATTAGTTGTAAGTTTGTAAGGATAGTCCGAAATATCAACAGGTGTAGATAGGCTGATAGTTCCTTGGTCCAGAGCTTCATAGACCAAATAAACTGTAACTAGTTTCGTAATAGAAGCAATTTCTACAGGCTGATTTGCTTCTTTTTCATAAAGGATTTTTCCAGTCGTAGCCTCGACAGCAATGGCATGTTTAGCAGCAACATCAAATTCCTGAGCAGAAACAGTAGAAGCTGTTCCAAAAACTAAAAGTGTCATAAAAGATAAAATTATTTTTTTCATATTAGCTTTATTTTATCATAAAGAAAAAAAATATTCTCGCTTTTTTACTAAAGCTATCTTATCTTTTTCAGAAATATGGTAAAATAGAGAGAAGGAGGATACCTATGTTCCGTAGAAACAAATTATTTTTTTGGACAGCTGAAATTTTATTATTAACATTGATTTTCTATCTTTGGAGAGAAATGGGGGCCATCATTACTCCCTTTGTGACGGTTGTGAATACCATCATGATTCCATTTTTACTTGGTGGATTTTTTTACTACATTACAAATCCAATCGTTACTTTCTTAGAAAAGAGATGTAAGATCAATCGTCTAATTGGTGTCTTGGTCACTCTTTGTGCCTTAATTGGCGTTATCGTTGTAGGAGTCGTTTATCTCTTGCCGATTCTGATTAATCAGTTGACCAGCTTGATTATTTCTAGTCAAAACATCTATAGTAGACTACAAGATTTGATCATTGATTTGTCCATGAATCCAGTCTTCCAAAATATTGATATTCAACAAACTATTCAACAACTTAATCTCTCCTATGTGGATATCCTCCAGAATATCCTTAATAGCGTCAGCAATAGTTTAGGAAGCGTTCTTTCAGCCTTGTTTAGTACAGTTCTAATCCTTATTATGACCCCTGTATTCTTGATTTATTTCTTGTTGGATGGTCATAAGTTGCTACCAATGTTGGAACGTACCATCTTAAAGCATGACAAATTGAATCTTTCTAGCCTTTTAACCAATCTTAATACAACCATAGCACGTTATATCAGTGGAATTGCGATTGATGCGGTTATTATTGGATGTTTAGCCTATATTGGCTATAGCGTTATCGGGTTAAAGTACGCCCTAGTTTTTGCTATTTTCTCTGGAATCGCAAATTTGATTCCTTATGTTGGTCCAAGTATTGGCTTGATTCCAATGGTGATTGCCAATGTGTTCACAGATCCTCATCGTATGTTGATTGCGGTTGCTTATATGCTTATTATTCAACAGATTGATGGGAATGTTCTCTATCCACGTATCGTTGGAGGAGTTATGAAAGTGCATCCGATTACGATTTTGGTGCTCCTCTTACTGTCAAGTAATATCTACGGTGTCATAGGGATGGTCGTAGCAGTACCTACTTACTCCATTTTTAAAGAAATTACTAAGTTCCTAGCGAAATTATATGAAAACCATAAAGAAGCTAAGGGATTGGAAAAAACAGAATCAAATTAAAATCAGGGAAACCTGATTTTTTTGATGAAAATACTATCTCTCAAACGAAAAGAAGTTTGAATTCATATTGCCATAAAGAAGCAGAAGAACAGGATTTGATAAGATTTAGATTAATTCACAAAATATGTGTAAAACACTTGCAATTTAGCAGAAATTTGATAAAATAGTAAGGAAAGTTAGACTGTATTGCCTACTGTCTATCTATA
>CAUSQY010000003.1:0-54880 GCA_963533645.1 uncultured Streptococcus sp.
CTAGTTTTTTATCACCAGCAATGGCATCTAAGGCTTCTTGACTTGATGTAACAGTGAATTTTAGAACATATCTAGCTCCATCTTCTAAGGAATAATTAGGAGAAAATTTAGCCGTAACTTCCACTAATCCTTCTGACGTTGTCTTGGTTTCAAAAGTTACTTGCTCTTTGCTTAATGTTTCACTGCTACCATCTTTCTCTTTAACGACACGAAAATCTGAAGATCCATTAGGTAATAATTGAACATACTTAGATAGAACATCCTTGATAGTCACATGGTGGACCCCCAGGGGCAGAATCTTATCAGTGATATCTTTGAAACTGTCTCGTAACTGGTCTTCATTGTTTGCGGATAGGATTTCATTAGGAATGGAAGAATTGTGGTACCTGATATAATACTGCAGACTGGTAATACTGTCGACATTGTTTGAATAACGAAATTTAATCGAATAAAAACCATCAAGTTTTGGAGCGAGACTATAGGCTAGATTATTGATAGATACATCTAAATTATTCCAGAACCATTCAGGCGCCGTTTCTGATCCATCTTGATTATTATAGTTATAAACTGTATAACCACTGTCGTTGTAATACATATTGGCAAAACCATCTGAAAGAACAATAACAACCTTCTTGGCATTTGGTCTTGCACTATCTATCAATTGATTGGCAATACGAATACCCGCGCTAATATTGGTTCCTGTACCGATTCCTGATTCAGTCCCTATTGATTTACCACCAGCAATTCTCATATTACTGACTGCAGTCTTTGAACCACTAGCATCGTTATTCCAATTTAAAATTGTATCTGCATCATCCCAGGGTGAAACACCTTCATAAAATGCTGTTCTCTCTTCATAAGGCCAATATTGATAACCCCATTCCCATTTTCTGTAGTTGGCATTCCATGTTTGTTCCGCAAACTTATTATCGATTTTTCCACCAAAACCTACCATGGATAATCGATTATTTGAATTGGATAAAATGGTATCAATTAAGCCCTGACGATCTCGAGTTCCTTTAAGGGTATTTTTTAAAGCATCCAATCTTGTAATTGTTCGGCCGGTAGAAGAAGGAACATCTCTTTTATTCATACTTCCTGAGAGGTCTGCTACTAAAACAACATCCAAGGGATCCGTTTGAGTCTCCGTTCCCAGTTTGGAAGTGATATCCAATGACAACTCATACTTGTCATCCTGTCCTGGTATCGGAGTAATTGTCTTGTGAAGAGTTGTCTGAGGTTCAGTAGTAGAATCTGCATTTAACAGACTTATCGGAGCACACAAAAACAGAATAGCTAACAGTGTAACTAAACGGCGCGCAATAATTTGAACTTTCTTAAAAACGAAGCGAATGTTCATTTTATTCTCCTTAACTAGAATGTACTAATATTGTTACTATATCAATCTAGGACATTTACAAGATAATTGTACAATAAAGTTCACGCAGTGTCAATTAATATGATTAATTTTATATTATGTTAATTAATAAAAGAGTATGATTCTTCTTTGTCTTTCAAACTATTCTATGGTAAAATGAAAAAAGAATAAAAAAATCTCATAAAATATCGATGCATATATTTTAATCTAAAATATCCAAGATTTCATTTAAAAGGCTATTGAATTTGAATTATTATATTTTTTCAAAATTCGTGAAATTTTCAGAATGAGGATTTTTCCGAAGTTTGCATTCTATTTTATGATTGTTAAAGGAGTTTTTATGACTTATCCGAACCTTTTAGATCGTTTCTTGACCTACGTTAAGGTCAATACGCGTTCTGATGAACACTCTACTACTACTCCAAGTACGCAAAGCCAGATTGATTTTGCGACCAATGTTCTTATTCCTGAAATGAAACGTGTTGGTTTGCAAAATGTCTACTACTTACCAAATGGTTTTGCTATTGGTACCTTACCAGCTAATGATCCAAAGCTCACTCGCAAAATTGGCTTCATCTCCCATATGGATACAGCTGATTTTAATGCTGAAGGAGTTAATCCGCAAGTCATCGAAAATTACGATGGTGGAGCTATCGACTTGGGTGATTCTGGATTTAAACTCGATCCGACTGATTTCAAGAGCCTTGAGAAATATCCAGGTCAAACCCTCATCACAACCGACGGTACGACCTTGCTAGGTGCTGATGACAAGTCTGGGATTGCTGAAATTATGACTGCTATCGAATATCTGACTGCTCACCCTGAAATCAAACACTGTGAAATCCGAGTTGGTTTTGGACCAGATGAAGAAATTGGTGTTGGAGCTAACAAGTTTGATGCAGAAGATTTTGACGTTGATTTTGCTTACACTGTTGATGGTGGCCCACTAGGGGAGCTTCAATACGAGACTTTCTCAGCAGCTGCTGCTGAACTCCATTTCCAAGGACGCAATGTTCACCCTGGTACCGCTAAAGGCCAGATGGTCAATGCACTTCAGCTAGCAATTGATTTTCATAATCAACTTCCAGAGAATGACCGACCTGAACTGACAGATGGTTACCAAGGTTTCTATCATCTTATGGATGTGTCAGGTAGTGTCGAGGAGGCGCGTGCAAGCTATATCATTCGCGATTTTGAAAAGGATGCCTTTGAAGCACGTAAAGCAGCTATGCAGTCTATTGCTGACAAGATGAATCAAGAACTTGGGAATGACCGCATTACACTCACTCTCACTGACCAGTACTACAATATGAAAGAAGTCATCGAGAAAGATATGACGCCCGTTAACATTGCCAAAGCCGTTATGGAAGATTTAGGTATCACGCCTATTATTGAACCAATCCGTGGAGGGACAGACGGCTCTAAGATTTCCTTTATGGGAATCCCAACTCCTAATATCTTTGCAGGTGGTGAAAACATGCATGGACGCTTTGAATACGTCAGCCTTCAGACAATGGAGCGTGCAGTAGATACCATCATTGGCATTGTATCCTATAAAGACTAAAAAAGACGAGGTAGCTCAGCTACTTCGCCTTTTTTTATTCATTTTATTGAGCACTTGGCTCAGACTTACTTTGCACTTGCTTTTCTGTTGGTTGAGAAGCAGCTGTTTCACTGTCTTTCTCAGACTTAGATTGGCTATCAGTTTCACTTGCTTTTGAACGGAGTTCCTGGTTCAAGCTAATGATCTCTTTAGCTAGAGTGAGGAGACCTTCTTTATCACTGCTTTTGGCTGCAAGTTGATCAAATAGAGCATCAACACGTTCAAAGTCAGCATCGGTTCCTTTGTTATCCTCTAAGTACTTGTGAAGAGAGAGCAAGACATTATATAGTTTTTGGTAGATAATCACCGTTTGTGGATCTTGTTCTGCTTCTTTTTTCTCTCGTTGGATAGTCGCTGCAATACGATTTAAAAGATCTTCAAGTTGTGTTTTAGCTTCGTCAAGGTCTGCATTTTCCTTTTCAGTAGCCGCTTTGATATTAGCTGCTTCTTCAGCTAGGGATTGTTTGACACCATCCTCTTTGACACGTGCTAGGAGTTGGGCAGCTTTTGTTAGAAGAGAATCCACTTCTTCCTTCTTAACATGGCTAACCCGCTCTTCTGGCATAAAATCACCGTAGAGTTCTTTTAGGAATTCATAGATGGCTGTCTTAGCGGTTTGACTATCTACTTTTTCCGTATCTAGAATAGTCTTACCAGCTTTTGTAGAAACGGGTTCTTCTTTGAGAGCTTCTTCTACTTCTAGCTTAGTTTGGTAAATAGTTGGGAATAGCTTGTTCAAGTCGGTTGCTTTGAGGAAAGATTGTGACTGGTAAAGTTCCCAAGTCAACTTGGCAACACGGTTCCGAAGTTCTTCTCTCAAACGACCATCAGACACATGTTCATAGAAATACTTGATGTACTCTACTGTTGTGACTCCTGTCCGATCTCGAAAATCTTGCAAGGCCTGAAGTTTCGCTTCAATGGCAGCCAACTCTGTCTCATCCTGTGCTAGTTTTGCTTCCTGCAAATGTACCAAAAGATCTTTCTTAGGCAAGCCATAAGTTTCCGTATCCAGTGTATTGATCTTATCTACAAGGGCTTGGTACTTCTTATCTAAAGGTGAAGTTTCAACTGGTGCCACACTTTGATCCACATGGATATACTGTTTATCAAAGAGATCCAAGGCTGCTAGGTATCCAGCAGTTGAGTTTGTTGCCAGTTTTTTCATATTTTCGGTGAATTGCCCCAAAGCAAGTTCAACCCGTCTCTGCATGATTGGCTTGTCTTTGTAGAGACTTCTGCTATCTGCTAAAAGTTGATCCACTTTAGATAGAACAGTTTGTTCATCAAATGCTCCAGGTTGATAGGTCGATTGTAGGGCTGGAATCTTGTTTTTCAAAGCTACTTCATAGCCCTTAGTTTGAACCTTGATGTAGTGATTGTGGTCTCCGTGAGGAATCACAAAACTACCACTTTCTACCTGTAAACTATAAGGAGACACCCCATCACGTAGGGCCGTCGTATAAAGTTCATTTAAGAAATCCAGTTCTGGATTCCCAGTTTGGAGAGGAATACGAACATGTTCTTTTCGAACAGCATAGGGATGGATATGGGTTGGATCATAGGCTTGATCCGGATTTCCAAAGACAAAGAATCCATTTGAAATACGAATCGCTTCGAGCGGAACCCCGTAGGTCTGTGAGATATACTTAATCTTTTCTTCATCGCTAGCATCTCTTGAGAAACTTTCTACAGTCTTGGCAAGTGGTTGAACCGGCTCAGACTGATGATTTCCTTTCAAGTGATCTTGGGCAGCTTTGATTTGAGCTGCAGTCAAGTCCTTCTTAAAGAAATAATGAGCGTGTTCTCCATGAGAAACTACAAACCCTTGCTCATCTTCACTAATAACACGGTCAGCTGCAAAACCATGATCATGTTCTTCACCGTGATGATGGTCATGCTCCTCTCCATCATGGTCATGGTCTTCATGGTTGGTATCCTGACTTCCATGGTCACCGTCTTGATCATGATGATCTTTTTGAGCTGGATGCTCTGCTGATTTGCTTGGATTTTCCAAAGGTGTTGGCTTCCCACTGTCGCTAGCAAGAGGAATCATACGCGCAATCTTTTCTTCCAAGGCAGAAAGCTTTGTATATGGGATGAAATGATAGTGATTTCCATGAGGAATGGCTACGCCACTTGGTGTTCTGCTTGAAATCTTAGCAGGGTCAAAAATCAAGCCATCTGATTCTGCATAACGTTGAGTACGTGGAAGAGCATAGAGCTGTTGCAATAGACTCTGTAAGCTCTCTTCTGGATTGCTTGGTGTTTCAGTTTGTTCACTAGAATTAGTGGTTTGACTGGTTCCATTTTGACTTGGACGATAGTCCGTCACAGTCGGTTGTTTTCTAGTTCCAGATAGGTAGGCTTGAGCAGCTGCTAATTCGCTAGCAGACAAGGAACTCTTTGGAATGTAGTGGTAATGTCCACCGTGAGGAACGATATAAGCATCACCAGTATCCTCTATAATATCAGATGGATTAAAGATGTAGCCATCATCTGTAGTATAACGGCCCTGAGATTGAGCTAGCGCCACTGCACTGTTAGAAGTTGGTGCATCGTGAGTATGACCTTGTTTTTGGCGTTCAATTTCGTCCTTTGTACGAACGTTATCTGCATGTGCTGTATCCTTAAGGTAGACATAATACTTACCATCCACCTTGATAATGTAGCCACCTTTGATTTCATTGACAATATCAGCGTCTTTAAGTTGATAATTGGCATCTTTCATCAAAAGTTCTTCGCTGAAAATCGCGTCAAAAGGAACTTTACCATTGTAATAATGGAAATGATCACCGTGTGATGTCACATAACCTTGATCGGTAATTTTCACAACAATTTGTTCTGCCTGAATATCTTCTTTTTTGCTAACTTGATCTGGTGTCTGGGTCTCTGTTTTTTGAGAGTCTTGCTTCCCATCGACATAAGACACACGGTTATTATCTTTGTTTCCTTCTACCTGGTGTTGGTTCAATGCATAGATGCAAAAACTCAGGGAAAGGACTAAAGCCGATCCTGCTACAAGGTATTTATTCTTCATTTTCATCATCTCCTCATTATACTTCCTTAACCATAGCGTTGATAGGATAGAAACTGGTCACAATTTTCATCCCTTTACCTGTCTGGCTTTCCTTTTGAGCACAAGCAGCTAATACTAGAACCAATACACTGGTCATCAATACTAAAATCGTTCTCTTTTTCACCACAGCTCCTTAACTAGTGTTTAACCATTTAATTAACTAGTAAATAGTTTACTTTTTTTTATTTAATAAGTCAAGATTTTTAATCGTCAAAAATTAAATCACTGTTTAGGACTCTTTGATTCATTTTTTTAAGACAGTAAACCCCAGCTTTTTTAATAAAGAAAAGGACATTATTCTATCAAAAATAGAACAATATCCTTTCGAATAGATTATAACTAATAAAAATCTTTTAAGGTTTTATTTGTTTTAGTGTCTTAATGTCATACATCACTAATTCACCGTTTTTATTGTAAAACTGAACCCCATCTGGTTGAAAGATTAGAAACTTAGGATCGATTTGTGCAATTTTTGCTAACTTTTCTATATGTTCATTTAAAGTTACTTTATCTAACCCATAGTTTGGTAAATCATCGTCATTTTCTTCTTTGGAGCTTTCTTTATTTTCTGAAGGAATTTCGTTGGTTGTACCAGTCTCATTTTCCCCTATATTTTTCTTCGGTTGCTCCTTAGTTTCATCTATAGCAGTTTTATTTTCATCACTATTTGCAGTATTGTTTGAATCAGGTTTTAATTCTTCATTAGGATGCGTAGACATTTCATTTTTGGATTCTTTTTCTTTCATCCTTTTGGCTATTAAGTCTTGCGCTTGTTTCCATTCTGCTTCTGATAAGTCGGATTGAGTGATACTTCTCAATGAACCTCCACCAGCTTTTGGAATACTAAATGATTTGTCTCCCCATACAAAAGTTTCTTTTGCCAATACATCTTTCGGATCAAAAATATAACCATCTGGAGTTGCAAATCGACCTTCTGCAAGAGCTTTCTGAACTTCTTCAGCAGAATGGATAATTTGCCAATTTTGCATTCCAGCGCGTTTTTCAAGAGGAGTTACATTAGCAATAACTGATCCAGAGTCCTCGTGACCCGGTTTAGACCAAACTTCAGGACGAACCTCAGGGTGTTGCATGACATATTTAATAGTCGCAATTTGATCAGGCTCTAACCATGAATAAGGCACAACATGAATATGATCAATGTGTGGGATAATGAATGAAGTGCCAGTATCATAGGTAGTATTCGCTGCATGCATCGGCAAACTTGAGACATCTACAGCCAATCGTGGTTTGATCCCTGTATCCACAATATCATAGCGATAATGATCTCGATCCTTAAGCATGAGTTCTTGTTCAGAAAAAGCAATTTGAGTAAGATCAAGTTCATCTCGAGAATAGAAATATTCTTTTCCGTCTTCTTTAAGAACATAACCAACTTTACCATCTTTAGTCACTTTACCAGTCACTTTTTTTGAATCAAATTTTGGTTTTTCTTTGTTATCCTTACTCTCTGAAGGAATAACACTCTCATTAGGTTGGTCTTTTTCCTTCATCCACTTGCTAACTTCATCTAATTCGAACTGTTCTAACTCTCCAAATCCCACATAATGGAAATGATTTCCATGTCTCGCTATAATGCCTGATTTATCAACTGAATAGATAGAATCTTTACTGAATACATATCCATCACTAGTATCGTATGGTTTGCCATCCAGACCTTTACCATAAGCCTTAATTGAATTTCCTAAAAATGTATGCTCAACTGTACTGTTTGCTGGCTTTTGAGTATTTACTGGCCTGTTGCTTCCGTTATTTTGTCCTTTTACAGAAATCATTCTCGCAATCTTCTGCTCTAAGTCAGACATTTGAGAATAAGGTATGAAGTGATAATGATCTCCGTGTGGCACTGCAACACCATTCGCAGTTTTTCTTGTAATCTGCGCTGGATCAAAGACAAGTCCATCTGATTCCACGTGTCGTTGACTAAGTGGCAAGGCATAAAGTTGTCTCAAGAGACTAGATACATCTTCACTTGGACTTGCTTGATAACTATTATCCACTTGTGAGCTAACACTTGGAGCCCATCCTCTAATATTTGTCTCAACTTTACTATGATTTGTTTGTCCATATGAACTACTATTCGATGTCTCTGATAAGCTGCTAGAAGAATTTGTAGACGGACGATACCCAACTGAGCTTGTTTGGCTACCTTTACCAGATAAGAAGGCTCGAGCAGCAGCTAATTCACTGGCAGACAAGTCACTCTTAGGAATATAGTGGAAATGATTACCATGAGGAACAATATAAGCATCGCCCGTATCCTCGATGATATCAGATGCATTAAAGATATAACCATCATCTGTTGTATAGCGTCCTTGAGCTCTGGCTACAACTACTGCCTGATCGTTAGAACCTCCTCCGTGATTACTACTATGTTCTTGCTTCTGACGAGTGATTTCTTCTTTTGTTCGAATATTATCCGCATGAGCCGCATCTTTCAGGTAAACATAGTATTTCCCGTCTACCTTAATCACATAACCACCCTTGATTTCATTGATAATGTCTGAATCCTTCAACTGATAATTCGGATCTTTCATCAGTAGTTCTTCACTGATAATAGCATCATAAGGGACCTTACCATTATAGTAATGATAATGGTCTCCGTGAGAAGTCACATAACCTTGATCCGTGATCTTGATGACGATCTGCTCAGCATTTATACCTTCTTTTTTACTGACTTCATCAGGTGTCAAAGTCTCTGCCTTTTGGCTTGGTTGGTTACCATCAATGTATGAAACACGATTATTTTCTTTTACAGTTTGGGCTTGATGCAAACCTAGTTCATAAGCACAGACACTTAAAACAAGTGCAGCTGCTGACCCAGCTAGATATTTTTTATTGATTTTCATAATCTCCTCATTTTAATTCTTCAGCAAGAACATTCATATTTTCTTCTAGATTTTCTAAGTAAGTTTTGTCATTTTCGGGGTCTGCTTCCAAAGGATTGAGTGTCTTTAGACTAACTCCCGTTGATTTGACCAAGGTCTCAGCGACTTTAGAAGAAGCATTGCTCTCAGTAAAGATTGTTTTGATATTATAGGTTTTGACAAATTCTTGGATTTCTGTTAGTTGTCTTGGACTTGGCTCTTGTTCAGGGGAAATCCCTGCTATACCAAGTTGTTTCAATCCAAACCGTTTAGCAAGGTAAGAAAAGGCTGTGTGTTGTGTAACAAAAGTCTTTTGACTCGCTTTTTCAAAAATAGGCTGGTATTTTTTAGTCAATTCTTGGGCCTTAGAGATGAAATTCTTGGCATTCTTTTGATAAGTCTCTTTATTGGCACTATCAAGCTCCGAAAGTTTATCCGCAATAATCTGAGCTTCTTCACCTGCTTTTTCTGGATCTAACCAAGTGTGAGGGTCATAGAGTGTTTTTTCATCGATACCGTCACCAGCTTCTACATCTTCTAAGCCCGGTACACGCTCCAATGTCATTCCTTCAGAAGCTTCTAAAACTTTAACTTTTGAGTTTTTCAAGTTAGGATCTAGACTTCCCGCCCAAGATTCGAGCGTATGAGAGTGGTATACAAAGACATCCGCATCATAAATGGCAGCAATATCATTTGCTGACGGTTCAAAGGAATGAATCCCACTACTTGACTGAATCATCCGAACATCATTCAAGTCACCTGATACCTCTTTGACCATGGCATAGACTGGGTAAAAACTCGTTACAATCTTCATCCCTTTTGCTTCTTGTTTTTCTTTTTGACTACATGCTCCTAAGACAAGTACAAACAGACCTGCCATTAATAATAGAAATATTCTTTTTTTCATCATTACTCCTTAACTAGTATTTAACCATTTAATTAACTAGTAAATAGTTTATCTTTATTTACACTATATGTCAAGTTATTTTGCACATTTTCATGAAAAAAATGAGAACTAGAACTTACATTCTGTTCTCATTTTTCGATTTTATCTTTTCTAGCTCTCCTATCCTGTTTTTAGGAGTTAGAAAATGTTGCTACGACTACTTACTCTCCCTTAACAAAGCCAATAATTTTTCAGCTTCTGCCATAATAGTATTGTTGTCTTGGGAGCCAAATAGCAAGTTATTCTTTAATCCTGTTAGAGTTTCTTTGGCATTGGACTTGATAATGGGGTCTTGGATTTTTGCAAGTAAATCTTCAGCTTCTCTCAGTTTTTCTTCAACCTTTTCAGTTTCAACCTGAGGTTCTTCTGGCTCCTCTGGCGATTCTTCTTCTGGCTCCTCAGTTGGTTTTGGAGACGATGGTTTCTCACTCTGCGGCTTCTCTTCGCGTGGTTTTTCTTCCTCAGGTTTGTCTGTCCGAGGTTTCTCCTCTGATGGTTTTTCCGTTTGATTGGTATCAGCTTGACCATTTTGGTTTCTTTGAACATGGTCACTTGCATTGCCCCATCCACTATCTGAATGCGGACGTTCGTTTGGATGTTCGACATAGTACTTCACAGTCGCAAAGAGATCCTCTAAAGTATACCCCTTAGGAGCCTCATAAAGACCTTCGTCAAACCACTCAAATTTGATGTTATGGTAATGGTCGTAATGAGGTATAATCAAGCTTCCATTTTTGACTTCCACAGTATGTTGGAGATTGTAAGGTATACGATCAAGTGGCACCTTCTTGGCTGCTTTCACGCGATTGTAGATAGCTTCTGCTCCCTTAGCCTCAGTATTTCCTGAATTCTGATGATCTGTCGAAGGAGGCGTTAAACCTTTCTCTTTAGCATAAGCCTGGGCTGCCGCTCTTTCAGCTTCAGACAAACTATCTTTCTTAATCCAATGACTGTGGGTCATATGCGGAGTTACATAGGCATCCCCCTCATCACTGGTGATATCACGGGGATCAAAGATATAGCCATCTTCTGTTGTATACTTGCCTGCCAACTTGGCTACTTGAATCTCATCATCAGTATAAGCAATTTGCGCATTTGGTTTTCCTAAACGTTCTGGATGATGAATCGGTGCTAGAAAGGCCAAGATATCATCCACCAACTTGACTTTATCACTGCTTTCATCATTTAAACGTTCCAACAGTTTATCCAAAGCCTCAAAATCAGCTTGTCGTCCTTTATTATCAAGTAAGTCTTGATGAACTCTTGCTAGTAAATCATAAGCCTTATTGTAAAATCCTCGATCACCAGATGGGAGGTTGGTTTTCTTAGCTCCGAGTTTATGAGACAAACTTTCTTGCTTGGCTAGTTTACTATCAATTGCTGCTGCTGTTTCTGCCGAAAGTTCCTTGGCAGGAATATAACGTGAGATTCCATTCTCCTCAAAGACATAGCCATCAGCTACTTTTCGAACAGCTTCTTTGACCAATTTTTCATCAATTGGATTACTTGGAGCTGGTTGAGGATTTGGTGCAGGTTGCTGGCTTGGACTAGGCTCCGGAGTCGGTTTTGGACTTGGTTGTTCTGGTCTTGAATCCGGCACCCAGTGGCTTGAACGATAGCGAAGCGGGATGATGCGAGCGATTCGTTCTTCCAATTCAGACATCTGTGAATAAGGGATAAAATGGTAATGGTCCCCATGAGGGACAGCTACACCTCTGGCGGTTCGACTTGTAATCTGTGCCGGGTCAAAGATAAGGCCATCAGATTCCACATGTCGTTGGATTAAAGGCAGTTTGTAGAGCTGTTTCAAAAGACTATCAATGTCATCACTTTGTCTTGCTTGACTATCGTCGCTACTGTTGTTAGATGTGTTCGTGTTCGTATAGCCACTGCCTTGATTATTATAGGATGGGATCCATTTATCTACATCGCTACTGGTACTGTTGTTATTGGTACTGTTGTTATTGGTACGGCGATAAGTAGGCTTATTTGATTGACCACTTCTACCAGATAGGAAGGCTTCTGCAGCAGCCAATTCGCTGGCTGATAACTCACTCTTAGGAATGTAATGGTAATGGTCGCCATGAGGAACGATATAAGCATCACCAGTATCCTCTATGATATCAGAAGCATTAAAGATATAACCATCATCTGTGGTGTAGCGTCCTTGTGAACGTGCCAAGGCTACCGCACCATCGTTTGCTGAAGTTCCTCCTTCACGATGCTGACTATGCTCTTGTTTTTGTCGATTAATTTCTTCTTTTGTACGGACATTATCTGCATGGGCTGCATCCTTAAGGTAAACATAGTATTTTCCATCTACCTTAATAACATAACCACCCTTGATTTCACTGATAATATCCTCGTCCTTTAGCTGGTAGTTTGAATCCTTCATCAGCAACTCTTCACTGATGATAGCATCATAAGGGACCTTACCATTGTAATAATGATAGTGGTCTCCATGTGAAGTGACATAGCCTTGGTCTGTTATCTTGATGACTATTTGTTCGGCATTAATACCTTCTTTTTTACTGACCTCATCAGGAGTCAGATTCTCCGTTTTTTGTGCTGCTTGTTGTTTACCATCTATATAGGAAACACGATTATTTTCCTTAACCGTTCTAGCTTGATACAGTCCCAACTCGTAAGAGCAAACACTTAAAATTAAAGCTGCCGCAGAACCAGCAAGATATTTTTTATTAATTTTCATTGAAACTCACTTTCTTTTCGATATTTCTAGTTGCAATTCATTTCTAAATTGCAGAAACTCCTCTCTATTACTTAACTGGTTAATAGTTTACTCCTAAATTTGCAACTTGTCAAGAATTTTATGAACCAGTTAAGCATTTTTTGTTCTGACCACTACTTTTTCAAGCTCGGACTTTCTATAAGAAAAATTTTCTTGAAAATTCTTTTTAAAATATCAAAAAAATCCCTGCAACTAAGTTGCAAGGACTTTTCGATTAATCAAAATTAACGTATTCTTTTTGAAGTTCAAGAACTTCTTCCATTGTTGAGCATTCTGTAAGGGCACGATTTGCGTACTCTTCCATCTTAGCTGTATCGAGTTTCTTCATCAAGCTACGTGTACGAAGTACTGATGTTGCTGACATAGAGAACTCATCCAAGCCCATTCCGACAAGAAGTGGAACAGCTTTTTGGTCACCAGCCATCTCACCACACATACCAGCCCATTTACCTTCAGCGTGAGCTGCCTTGATAACGTTGTTGATCAAGCGAAGGATTGATGGGTTATATGGTTGGTAAAGGTATGAAACTTGTTCGTTCATACGGTCTGCTGCCATTGAGTATTGGATCAAGTCGTTTGTACCAATTGACATGAAGTCTACTTCTTTTGCAAATTGGTCTGCAAGCATCGCTGCTGCAGGGATTTCAATCATGATACCAACTTGGATATCATCCGCAACTGCAACACCTTCAGCAAGAAGGTTTGCTTTTTCTTCTTCATAAACTGCTTTAGCTGCACGGAATTCTTTCAAGAGCGCAACCATTGGGAACATGATACGCAATTGACCGTGAACAGACGCACGAAGAAGAGCACGGATTTGTGTGCGGAACATAGCATCTCCAGTCTCAGAGATAGAGATACGAAGAGCACGGAATCCAAGGAATGGGTTCATTTCGTGAGGCATATCGAAGTAAGGAAGTTCCTTATCTCCACCGATATCCATTGTACGAACGACAACAGGTTTACCGTTCATTCCTTCAAGTACAGCCTTGTAAGCTTCGTACTGCTCGTCTTCTGTTGGGAAGTCTTGAGAATCCATGTACAAGAACTCTGTACGGTAAAGACCAACAGCTTCAGCACCGTTGTCATTGACACCTTCAACGTCTTTTGGAGTACCGATGTTGGCAGCCAATTCAAAGTGTTTACCATCCGCAGTTACTGTTTTAGCATCTTTCAAGAGCGCCCATTCAGCTTTCTGTTGAGCATAAGCTTCACCAGCAGACTTGAATTCAGCCGCTTGCTCATCAGTTGGGTTGATAATAACCTCACCTGTGATACCGTTAACAGCGAGAATGTCACCGTCTTTAACGATTTCAGTGATGTTGTTTGTACCCAATACAGCGGCAATTTCAAGTGTACGTGCCATGATAGCTGAGTGGCTTGTACGTCCACCAATGTTGGTTACAAAAGCTTTTACAAAGTTTTTGTCCAATTGAGCTGTATCAGAAGGAGTCAAGTCATGCGCAATCACGATCACTTCTTCATTGATAGAAGCTGGGTTTGGCAATTTTTTTCCAAGTAGGTTAGCCAATACACGTTTCGTCACGTCGCGGATATCCGCCGCACGTTCTTGCATGTATGGGTTGTCTTCCATGCCTTCAAAGATAGTGATAAACATGTCTGTAACTTCTTTCAGACCTGCTTCTGCATTCACTTTCTTCGCACGGATAGTTTCCTTGATTTGGCTGATCATTTCTGGGTCAGCAAGAACCATTAAGTGAGCGTCAAAAACTTGAGCTGCTTCTTCGCCGAGCGTACCTACTGCTTTCTCGCGAATAACAGAAAGCTCGTCTTGTGATGCCTGTAGAGCGGCATCAAGGCGAGCTTCTTCTGCGTTTGTATCTTCGACTGTAATAGTCTCAAATGACAAATCCGGTTGAACGAGTAGATATGCTTTTGCAACTGCAACACCGTCAGATGCTGCGATTCCTTTAAGCATTTCTGTCATTTTCCTTATGCCAATCCTTCTTTTTCCATTGTTTCTGAGATTGCAGCGATAGCGTCATCTGCATCTGCACCTTCAGCTGAGATAGTTACGTCAGCACCTTGGCCAACACCAAGACTCATAACACCCATGATTGATTTAAGGTTTACTGATTTACCTTTGTACTCAAGAGTGATATCTGAAGCAAATTTGCTAGCTGTTTGAACCAACAATGTTGCTGGACGTGCGTGAATACCTGTTTCTGCCACTACGTGGAAATCTTTAGAAGCCATAGTTTGACTCTCCTTTAGTTTTTCTTTTTTGGATTATATGTGATAACCCTTACAAGACTGTATTATATCACCTTCTAGATTATTTTTCAAGTGTTTTATGGACTTTCTTCTATTTCCTTTCTGATAACTTGCTGAAAATCTTCTATTTATCTTACCAATATACAGTATATAGTTTTTTCGTTTTGATAAACTTTGATAGTTCAATGAAAACCCAATTTTACACTCTGACAAAACACTATATCTTGTGCTTTGTTTTTGAAACTGTAACTTTTTAGCACAAGATTTAGTTTAAAAAGTTTGACAAAGTTTTTTTTTCTGATATACTAAGAAAGTAATCTATTTTGAAAGAGGAG
The DNA here is from genome assembly GCA_963533645.1 of uncultured Streptococcus sp. Taxonomy (GTDB): domain Bacteria; phylum Bacillota; class Bacilli; order Lactobacillales; family Streptococcaceae; genus Streptococcus. The sequence goes on from CAUSQY010000003.1 coordinate 15,211, forward strand.
TTACGAAAATGGTAACCGTTTATTCTAAAAACAACTGTGTCCAATGTAAGATGACCAAACGTTTCTTGGACAGTAATAATGTCGCTTATCGTGAAATCAATCTTGATGAGCAACCTGAGTACATCGATCAAGTTAAAGAGCTCGGTTTCAGCGCAGCTCCTGTTATCCAAACACCAACTGAAGTCTTTTCAGGTTTCCAACCAGGAAAACTGAAACAATTAGCATAATCTTAGTACATCATCCAGAAGAAACTGCTTCTAGGGCTAACTTAGAAGCCTTTCTTTTGTAATTAGATAAGGGAAATTTTATGGGATTAAAACATCTTGAGGACGTGACTTACTTCCGTCTCAATAACGAAATCAACCGTCCTGTTAATGGACAAATCATGCTGCATAAAGATAAGGAAGCCTTGGATGCCTTCTTTAAAGAAAATGTGGTTCCAAATACCATGGTTTTTGATTCAATCACTGATAAAATCAACTACCTCATTGGACATAACTACATCGAAACTGCATTTCTCAAGAAGTACCGTCCAGAGTTTTTGGAAGAATTGCATCAATTCATCAAAGACCAAAACTTCCAATTCAAATCATTCATGGCTGCCTATAAGTTTTACAATCAATATGCCTTGAAGACTAACGACGGTGAATATTACCTTGAAAGCATGGAAGACCGTGTCTTCTTTAACGCACTTTACTTTGCTGATGGTGATGAAGCTGTTGCGATTGATATTGCCAATGAAATCATCCATCAACGCTACCAACCTGCTACTCCTTCCTTCTTGAATGCTGGTCGTGCGCGTCGTGGAGAGTTGGTATCTTGCTTCTTGATCCAAGTGACGGATGATATGAACTCTATCGGACGTTCCATCAACTCTGCCCTTCAACTTTCACGTATCGGTGGTGGTGTGGGAATTTCCCTCAGCAACCTTCGTGAAGCTGGAGCTCCTATCAAAGGCTATGAAGGAGCAGCATCTGGTGTCGTGCCAGTTATGAAGCTTTTTGAGGACAGTTTTTCTTACTCTAACCAATTGGGGCAACGTCAAGGGGCTGGTGTAGTCTACCTCAATGTTTTTCACCCAGATATTATCGCTTTCCTTTCCACTAAGAAAGAAAATGCCGATGAAAAAGTTCGTGTTAAGACCCTCTCACTTGGAGTTGTGGTACCAGATAAATTCTACGAATTGGCTCGTAAAAATGAAGAAATGTACCTCTTCAGCCCTTACTCTGTAGAGCTTGAATATGGTGTGCCGTTCAACTACATCGACATCACAGAAAAATACGATGAATTGGTCGCAAATCCAAACATCCGCAAGACAAAAATCAAGGCGCGTGATTTAGAAACTGAAATCTCAAAATTGCAACAAGAGTCTGGCTACCCTTATGTAGTCAACATTGATACGGCTAACCGTGCAAATCCTGTTGATGGTAAGATTATCATGAGTAACTTGTGTTCTGAGATTCTTCAAGTCCAAGAACCAAGCTTGATCAACGATGCTCAAGAATTCCTTCAAATGGGAACGGACGTTTCATGTAACCTTGGTTCAACCAACGTGGTCAACATGATGACCTCACCTGACTTTGGTCGTTCTATCCGTGCTATGGTTCGTGCTTTGACTTTCGTTACAGATAGTTCACACATCGTAGCTGTCCCTACTATCGACCACGGAAACAGTTTGGCTCACACCTTTGGTCTTGGTGCCATGGGGCTTCATAGCTACCTTGCCCAACAACTCATCGAATACGGATCTCCTGAGTCAGTTGAATTTACAAGCATCTACTTTATGCTTATGAACTACTGGACCTTGGTGGAATCAAATAATATCGCCCGCGAACGTGGTATCACCTTCCACAACTTTGAAAAATCAGACTATGCTAACGGAAGCTACTTCGACAAGTATGTGACAGGCGAATTTGTTCCAAAATCAGACCGTGTTAAAGAACTCTTTAAAGATGTCTTTATTCCAAGCGCTGCTGACTGGGCTGAACTTCGCAAAAAGGTTCAAGCAGATGGTCTTTATCACCAAAACCGCCTTGCTGTAGCGCCAAATGGTTCTATCAGCTACATCAACGACGTTTCTGCTTCTATCCACCCGATTACACAACGTATCGAAGAACGTCAAGAGAAGAAAATCGGTAAAATCTACTATCCTGCTGCAGGTTTGTCAACAGATACTATCCCTTACTACACTTCTGCTTACGATATGGATATGCGTAAGGTAATTGATGTTTACGCTGCTGCGACAGAGCACGTGGACCAAGGACTTTCACTCACCCTCTTCATGCGTAGCGACATTCCTAAAGGTCTTTACGAATGGAAGAAAGAAAACAAACAAACGACACGTGACTTGTCAATCCTTCGTAACTATGCCTTTAACAAGGGTATCAAGTCTATCTACTACGTCCGTACCTTTACAGATGACGGTGGGGAAGTTGGTGCTAACCAATGTGAAAGCTGTGTGATTTAATTTTTATCTGAGACAACCACATTTTCTCAGACTACTGATTAAGTTACCCGCCAGACAAAACTTGATAAGTATCTTAAATACTATGAAAAACTAAAAAGTCGGTCTTCCGACTTTTTGTGCGATACTCTTCTCAGACTATGATAAAATAGAGAGGATTCGACAATCGCATAATTACATACAGAAAGAGATTTCAAATGGAAACTTACTACAAAGCCATTAACTGGAATGCCATCGAAGATGTCATCGACAAATCAACTTGGGAGAAGTTGACGGAGCAATTCTGGCTCGATACGCGTATCCCCTTGTCAAATGACCTAGACGACTGGAGAAAACTATCAAACAAGGAAAAAGACCTAGTAGGAAAAGTCTTTGGTGGTTTGACGCTTCTTGATACCATGCAATCTGAAACAGGGGTTCAAGCTCTTCGTTCAGACATCCGTACACCGCATGAGGAAGCTGTTTTCAACAACATCCAATTTATGGAATCTGTCCACGCAAAATCTTACTCTTCTATCTTTTCAACCTTGAATACCAAGGCTGAAATTGAAGAAATCTTTGAATGGACCAACACTAACCCTTACCTACAAAGAAAAGCAGAAATTATCAATGAAATCTACCTCAATGGTACGCCTCTTGAAAAGAAGGTTGCCAGCGTCTTCCTTGAAACCTTCCTCTTCTACTCTGGTTTCTTTACACCGCTCTACTATCTCGGTAACAACAAACTGGCCAACGTTGCGGAAATCATCAAACTGATTATCCGTGATGAGTCTGTTCATGGAACTTACATTGGTTACAAATTCCAACTTGGTTTCAATGAATTGCCTGAAGAAGAGCAAGAAAAACTCAAAGAATGGATGTACGACCTGCTCTACACTCTCTACGAGAACGAAGAGGGCTATACAGAAAGTCTCTATGACGGTGTTGGTTGGACTGAGGAAGTCAAAACCTTCCTTCGTTACAATGCCAATAAGGCCCTTATGAACCTAGGACAAGATCCACTCTTCCCAGATTCAGCTGATGATGTCAATCCTATCGTTATGAACGGTATTTCAACAGGAACTTCTAACCACGACTTCTTCTCTCAAGTCGGAAATGGTTACCTCCTTGGTGAAGTTGAAGCCATGCAAGACAAGGATTACAACTACGGTTTAGACTAATTTGACCAATCATTCAAAATATCATGGCTTGTTTAAAACAACCATGATATTTTTGTTTTTGTTTTATTTTGTTTTTTTCTATTTGATTGATTGAGCGTTTTATGGTAAGATAATAATAGTAGAAATCGAGGTGATAAGGATGCTGAAGCAAGAAAAGCTAGATAGTATTTTAGAAACAGTGAATACTAAAGGAACAATTACCGTAAAAGAAATCATGACGCGTCTGGATGTATCAGATATGACAGCTCGCCGCTACTTACAAGAATTGGCAGATAAGGATTTGCTGGTACGTGTGCATGGTGGCGCTGAAAAACTTCGTACAGGTTCTCTCTTAAACAACGAGCGGTCAAACGTTGAAAAACAAGGCTTGCAGATTGCTGAAAAACAAGAAATTAGCCGTTTTGCAGGTCATTTGATTGACGAAGGAGAAACCATTTTTATCGGGCCAGGAACAACTTTAGAATGTTTTGCTCGTGAGCTTCCTATCGATAATATTCGTGTTGTAACAAACAGTCTTCCAGTTTTTCTCATCCTAAACGAACGAAAACTAACAGATTTGATCTTGATTGGCGGAAATTATCGCTCTATCACTGGTGCTTTTGTGGGGACACTTACCTTGCAAGATTTGACTAACCTTCAGTTTTCTAAGGCATTTGTTAGCTGTAATGGTATTAAGGATAAGGCAATTGCTACTTTCAGTGAAGAAGAGGGCGAAGCGCAACGAATCGCCTTGAACAATGCCAATAAAAAATACTTACTGGCAGACCACAGTAAGTTTAATAAGTTTGATTTTTATACCTTCTACAATATCTCAGAGATTGATACCATCGTTTCAGATGCAAAACTGAGTCAGGAGACATTTGAAGATTTATCGAAACAAACAACCATTCTTTTATCAAAACCATAAAAATTCCCCTGCCTTTTGGCGGGGAATTTTTGTTGAATTTTAATCAATAAGTTGTGTCTCAGCTAGTTTCTTGTACCAGTGAGCTGATTTCTTAGGATAACGTTCTTGAGTTTCAAAGTCTACATAGAAGAGACCGTAACGTTTTTCATAACCGTTTGACCATGAGAAGACGTCCATCAATGACCAGATGAAGTATCCTTTGACGTTTGCACCATCAGCAATAGCATAAGACAAGACTTCCAAGTGTTGTTTGACATAATCAATACGACCATCATCGTAAACAGTGTTATCGACGAACTCATCTTTATAACCAAGTCCATTTTCAGTGATGTAAATCTTCTTGTAGTTAGGATAATCTTTCTTCACGCGCATGATTTGGTCATACAAACCTTGAGGGTAGATAATCCAATCCCAATCCGTACGTGGTACATAATCAGGAGCTACACGACGACCAACTCCCTTAATCTGATATTTAGAGCTTCCTTTTTCACCCTTACCATTGTGAATGATTTCTGTCTCACCATCAAAAGCTTGCATCCAATCACTCATGTAGTAGTTAATTCCAAGGAAGTCATTCAGGTCTTTTGCAGATTCTAGGACTGCGAAGTCTTCTTCACGCAGATCTAAACTTCCACCATTGACCGCTAAGATATGGTTGACACCTTCCATGGTTTCTTCGGAATATCGTCCTAGATAAGTCGCGTCTAGGATAAACTTGTTATGGATAATATCTTCTAACTCGGCTGCACGAATATCTGCTGGATTATCTGGATCCAGAGGATACTTAGTAGGCAGGGCATGAACCACACCAATCTCCCCCTTGTAACCCTTATCCTTAAAAAGTTTTACTGCACGCGCATGCGACACCATCATATTGTGATGAGATTGGAAGACTTTGGCAAGGTCGTACTGAATACCTGGAGGGAATTTCCCAACCAAATACTGACCATCTCCTATCGGCCCAATTTCATTAAAGGTTGTCCAATAGTTGACTTCTGGAAATTCTTCAAAACAGAAGGCTGCATAATCCACAAAGTGATCAATGTTTTCACGGTTTAAGAAGTCTCCATTTGAATGAAGCGCCTCGGGTGTATCAAAGTGATGGAGGGTCACGAAGGGCTCAACATGCCGTTTGTGGCACTCTGCAAATAGATTATGATAGAACTCAACCCCCTTGTCATTAACCTTCCCATAACCAGTTGGAAAGATACGTGACCAAGCGATTGAAATACGGATACCATTGACACCATACTCTTCTGCAAGTTTGAGGTCAACTGGGTATTTGTGATAGAAATCACTGGCTGGTTCTGCAGTGTACCAGTAGTTATCTTCAAGATATTTATCCCACGCTACTGGTCCTTTACCATCAGTATGTGTAGCACCTTCTGCTTGATAGGCAGCTGTTGCGCCACCGAAAATAAAGTCTTTTGGTAATATTTTTGACATGAATTTCACCTTTCAATTAAAAAGAAATAAGATGGAGAGGAGGCTAGTGAGGCTTTATTCTCCATCTCACTTCTAAAATTTTATTGTTCAAATTGAGCTTGTACGAATGCAAGAGCGCCTTTTCCATCGCGAGTCAATTTAATGTATTGGCCACCTTCTGTCTTAGCAAGTTTGATACCAAGTTTGTCGGTTTCGGCCTTCATGTCTTCAAAGTTTGAAGCAACTTGAGGAGCAAGGATAACCAGATCAAACTCAGGCAACATTTCACGGTGAGCACCATAGCCACCAGCTGCTGCTTTAACAGGAACCTTGTACTCCGCAGCTGCTTTATTTAAAGCATTTGCGAGGAGACCACTTGTTCCTCCACCTGCACAGAGAACGAGAACATTTGTTTCTTCTGTGATTGTGTTTTGCGCTGTTTCTACGCCAGCTTTTTCAAGAATAGCATCTGCTTTGGCAGTATTGAAGTTTGCTGCTACTTTTTCTTTCAATTCATCATTGGCTTTACCTGAACGCTCTTCTTCAAGAATTTGTTCATCATAAACCTTGAGGAATGGATAGTAAATGGCTACGTCTACAAGAATTAACAAAGCAGCAAGTACAAATGACAAGAATTGGAAGTTTGTACCGAGAACAATACCGAGAGGACCTGGTGTTGTCCAAGGAAGGTTGGCAGTAAATGAGTTCATGCCAAGCGTTTCAATAAAGAATTTAAAGATCCATACGTTAGCAATTGGCGCAAAGATAAATGGAATAAAGAAAATCGGGTTCAATACAAGCGGTGCACCAAACAAGATTGGTTCATTTACACCAAAGAAAGTTGGCACTACTGAAGCACGTCCGATTGCACGATTTCGTTTTGATTTAGTTAACCACATGAACATGAATGGAACAACCAGTGTTGCACCTGTACCACCCATGGTAACAATAAACATTTGTGTACCTGAAGTAAGGATCTTGTCTGCATGCATCCCTTGTTGGAGAAGGTTCAAGTTGACTTCGGCATTTGCATAGGTAATAGCTGCGATTGCTGGTTCAACGATAGATGGACCATGGATACCAACAAACCAGAAGAAGGCAAAGGCACCAAAGATAATCGTAATACCTAGATAACCATCAGCAGCAGAGAATAATGGTGCAAAGAATTTACCGATTGATTCAGCTACGCTTGCACCAACAAAATGACGAGCTAGTAAATCAAGAGCATAAAGAGAAACAACAGATAGAGTGAATGGAATCACATCTTTAAAGACTTGTGAGATATTTGGTGGAACTTCGTCAGGCATTCGAATAGTGACGTTGTTCTTAACACAAACCTTATAGATTGCTACGGTTACAAAGGCAGCAAGAAATGCTGAAAGCAAACCTTTTGTTCCAAGGAAACCTGTCGCAAAGCCACCTTCAATCGGATCAGCTGCTAACATCAACAAACCAACAATCGCAGCTAAAAGTGTTGACATATAGTTGATTTGGTTCGTTTTCTCCATGCTACGGTTTACTGAGTCGGTCAATGACTTAGCTGTTGTACCAGCTACCAAGAGAGCTAGAATCCCCATTGAATAGCTATAAGGTTTCATAAGGAGATTTACAACATCATCAGACCATTTAAAGCCCCATGAGTTTGGTACAAAAGCAATCAAGATAAAGATACTTGAGAAGAGAATAACTGGCATACCAGCAATGAAACCATCACGAATAGCGCGAAGGTAGATATTACGAGACAGTTTTTCAAAGAAAGGCTTTCCTTTCTCGATAAAAGAAATTAGTTTGTTCATTACTTAACTCCTCTCTTGTAGAGTTCGATTAAATGGTGCATCAAATCTTTTAACAAAATGGTAGTCATCAAGTGGTCTTGACCGTGCATCATGGTTACACTATAGGCCAAATCTTCACCAGCTGCCTCCTTAGTCAAAAGGCTTGTTTGCGCGTGGTGAGCCTCTGCAATGCAAGAACCAGCTTCCTCGACTAAGCTATCTGCTTTCGCAAAATCACCAACTTCAGCAGCCTTCAAGGCTTCCAATAGTTTTGAACGAGCATCGCCAGCATAGGCTACGATTTCAAAACCTAACAATGTTACTTCTTCTCTATTCATGATAGAATTCTCCTTATGTATTTTTAATTAAATTTTTATGACAATAAACGTTGGATATGTAGAACTAGATAAACTCGTTCACTTTTATACAAATCAAGACCCGTATGTTGCGTAATCACATCATAAATCTTGGAACCAATCTCGAATGCTTTTGGATAGGATTGTTTGATATGGTCTTCCATATCTAGAAGAGATTGATTATCATCTCTGGAACGGTCTAAATAATCCAAAAAATAGTTGAGATGAATCATAAAGCGATCATAGAAATGATTATTCTCTTTGGTTCGTTGAATTGCATAACCCTTTAGCACTTCTTCAACATTCCTGAGAATTTCTTTCCTCTTATCAATCGACTCCACAAGTTCCACTTCATTTTCACCTTCGGCATTAATGAAATGATAAGCAATCCGAATAATTTCGTCCTCAGGAAAATGATCTGCTAGCTTCTGACGGTAAATTTCAAATGCTTCATTTGCGATTTGAAAAGCGACAGGATACTTAGTGGAAATATCTGGCAGATTACTATCCTTGTACCTTCCTTGTGCTAGAGCTTGGTAAGAACAGTAAATATGATCTGTCAAGGTTACGTAGAGATACTCTTGAATCGGATAATGATATTTCTTTGAAAGCTTATCAATAATCTCATAGGTCACTGTGATAAAATCAAGCGGAACATCTTTGAGCAGAGCCATAAAGTTTTCTCTGGACTCTTCTGTCTTCATCCGAAAGATTTTCTCAACCTGATTTTCAGCAATCAAATCCCCCTTCTTTTTCCCAAATGCAATCCCCTTACCAATCACAATCACTTCTTCTCCTTTGTCATTTCTGACAAGCGAGACGTTGTGATTCATTGGGTTTAGAATTCGATACATGGCAACCTCCTTTTATATCTTAAAGGTATATGAGTATAAAAAATGACCACAAATGAACTAGAAAATCTATCGATTTCTAATCCACCTGTGATCATGCCTAATATTACTTAGTAACACTCACCTTGTATTAACTTGTGATTTAAGTATAGCACAAGTAAGTTTTTTTGTAAACCTTTACATTCAACTTTTTTTAATTTTTTTTTAGATCAATGTTCCTAAGATTAGGGGGGGAAACTTATACACGTTCAGTCCATGAAGTCGCTGTTGTTTGGAGAACCTTGTTAAGTTCATCAATGTTCTCAAAACCAGTTGTACGAAGCCATTCGCGAGCAGCAGCTTCACCGTCTTTGATGTAGGCTTCAACTGATCCAGCCCATGTTGCACGACCACAAAGAACGCCGTTGAAGTTTGCGCCTGATTCATGGGCAAAGACAAGGGTTTCTTGGAAGAGTTTAGCTGATACACCTGCACTCAAGTAAATGTATGGCAAGTTAGTCGCTTCATCTTGCGCTTTGAAGAAAGCTGCCGCTTCTTCGCGTGTATGAACGATTTCACCATCGCCAAAGCCTTCAACGTATTTGACGTTGACTGGAACTTCCACTTTCAAGACGTCGATGTTGAAGCGTGGGTCTGAGAAGACTTTCATTGCACCGATAACTTTGTGTGGTTTTACTTTTGCGTATTCTGCAGAACCTGCGTCAGCGATTTTTTCATCGTAAGCGAGGATTTCAAGGAAGAATGGAATGTCTTCTGCCACACACTCTGAACCGATGCGCTCGATGTAGGCTTGTTTTTGTTGGTTGAGTTCGTCAGAGCTATCTACGTCATAGTAAAGCAAGAATTTGACAGCATCTGCACCTTGTTCTTTGATGCGTTTGGCAGACCAAACATCCAAGCAGTCAGGCAAGCGTTTAGTGCTAGTTGTGTCATAACCTGTTTTCTCATAAGCAAGGAGAAGGCCGGCGTTGGCATCAAGCGCTTTTGTAGCTGGAAGACCATACTCTGGGTCGAGAAGCATAGAGGATGCGTATTTAGTCAATTCATCTGCAACCAATACTTTGAGTTCTTCCATTTGAGCCACTGTTGGCTCTTCTGTTTGATATTGAGCCATGAGGCGTTTCAAAGCACCACGTTGGTCAAAGGCAAGAGCTGAGATAATGCCGTTCTCGTCAGAGAGTTTTTGCAAGCAAGCGCGTTTATTTTCTGTTAAAACCATTTTATACCTCTTTTACGATTAGTTGGTCATATAGACCTTGATAGTTAGCCATATTGACATGACCTGTCATCTTTTCTTGGGCATTGAGCATACCAAGGACATTGGCCTTGATGAGGAGTTCTTTATCAGATTCTTTATGAAGAAGACCTGATGAAATACCTGCAACAGTAGAATCTCCAGATCCGACAGGATTGACTACCTGAATTCTTGGAATATCTACCTTGTAGAAAGTATCACCATGTTTTGCAAAAGCACCATTTGCACCAAGTGAAACGATAATCCACTCAATCCCTGCAAATAAAGGCTCTTGAAGAACTTCTTTTAATTCATCCAAATCCTCAGAAACTTCTTTTCCAAGAAGCTGAGACAATTCTTCGTTATTTGGTTTAATAACTGTTGGTTTGTGTGGTGATTCAAGGACAGCCTGAAGAGCCGCACCTGAGCAATCCAGAACAACTGGTTTTCCTGCGCGATTAGCAAGCTTCACTAAGTTTGCATAATAGTCAACTGGAAGACCAGCTGGAAGACTACCTGAAATGGCCACTACTTCTACAGTGTCAAGAAGATTCTCGAAATGAGCCAAAAAATCTTGCCCTTCTTGTTCCAGAACTTCAGGTCCTTTTTCAAGGATTTCTGTTTGGTTGTCTCCGTGGAGAATAGCGATACAGTTACGAGTTTCTCCCTGAATTGAGAAGAAATCTTTCTTTACTTGATCATCGATATTTTCAACCAAAAACTCACCAAGTTTACCACCAACTAAACCAGTAGCAAGAACAGAATCTCCAAATTCTGAAAGTACTCGGGTAACATTGAGTCCCTTACCACCAGCCGTTTTGGTTACATCCACCACACGATTGACAGTATCAATCTTCAACTCATCCAAGGGATAGGAAATATCAATGGACGGATTCATTGTGACTGTTAAAATCATAGGTCACCTCTTAGTCGTGGTATTCACCGCGATCCCATTTTTCAAGGAATTCTGTAAAGAAGTTTGCATCTGCTTGATGAGCATTGTGAGTTTCAACGTGCTCAATTTTAGCAATCAATTTTTTGTTTTCTTCTGATGGTTTGTATTCAGCATTGATGAAAGCTTCAATGATATCACACATGAGCAATTCACCAGTGATTTTACCACCAAAACCAATAACGTTGGCGTTCAATTGTTCTTTTGCATAAAGAGCTGTTGTCATATCACGAACCAAGGCAGAACGAACTCCTGGAACTTTATTTACAGCGTTGTTGATACCAACACCAGTACCACAGATACATACCCCAAGATCAGCTTGTCCGCTAACAACTGCTTCCCCTACTTTTTTACCAAAAATTGGGTAGTGTGTTCGCGCATGATCGTAAGTACCAAAGTCAATGACTTCATGTCCTTTTGATTTCAAAAATTCTGAAACCGCCATTTTTTCATCTGTTACGATGTGGTCACATCCAATTGCAATTCTCATTTTTAACTTACCTTTCTTACTGTAATCTAATTAGCACATTTTGTTCAACATATCGACACGAATCTGGTGACGACCACCGTCGTACTTACCGTTAACAAAACCTTTAGCAATATTTTTAGCCAATTCATCACCAACAAGTTGTGCACCCATAGTGATCATACGTGAGTTGTTGTGGCCACGAGTCATATAAGCTGAACGTTCATCAGAAACTTCAGCAGCAACCATTCCTTTGATTTTAGTTGCGACCATGAAAGGACCAGCACCATAAGCATCAATCACGATACCAAGGTTTTGTTCTTCTTTGTTCACTTCTGCAGCAACTGCAAGAGTCACATCGACAAAGTCTTGGCCTTCTGCTGTAACATCCACTACGTGGAAGTTTTCTTTTTCTAGGAAGTCTTTCACAACTTCTTTCAATCTCAAACCTGCAGCATCTGCACCGATAACAATAGACATATTGTTTACTCCTTTTTATTATTCTAGGCTAGTAAAGACTTTTATAGCTAGCAGTTTACCTACAAAAGACTTTCTAGCAGTTTATTGACAACTTAATTGAATAAGCTGTTCGATAGCTTATCCAAGTCTAGGAAATCAAGTTCCTAGAAAGAATATAACAAGTGATTTTTTGTTTGTTACAAACATCATTTGTTGCTTACAAACATAATATACTCCTATTTTACGTAAAAGTCAACAGAAAATGTTTGTTTTTGTGTTATATTTTTTAAAATTATAAGATTTCAATCTCAAAACCAATCTGATCAACTTGACCCGGTTCTAGGAGACGAACGTTCTTCTTATCTTCTAAATGATCTCCTTCTTCAAGAGATGTTGATAATCCAGACCAAGGTTCAAAGGCAATGAATGGTCCCTTATTCAAAGTTGACCAAATGATGAGATTTGAGAACTCTTGGAAGTGTACTTTTAATCCCTTCTCATGCTTACGAGAACGAAGGGCAATTGTTCTGGAATGCAACTCATCCAAAGTCACTGCATCTACACTAAACAGATCGTAACTCAGATCCACTTCCTTTTGTGAATCCAACCATGGACTTCTATCTTGGAAGTCTAAGAGTCCAGTTTCTGGGAAAGGACGTGGAACAGAGCAAGTCTCTTCTTTCTCAAACTCTAAATAGTAATCTTCATAAGTTTCGCCTTCTAGCAGAGGACAGCTAAATCCTGGATGACCACCAATAAAGTAAGGCATGACCTTGCTAGTTTCTTTATTGAAGACTTTGTATTGAGTACGAACAGTCTTGCCAGTCACTAGATAAGTGATTTCAAGTCGGAAATGATAAGGGTAGTTTTGATAAGTATTCTCATCATCTTCGATAGCAAAGGTTACGCTGTTTTCTGTTTGATCAACTAAGTCAAATTCATTTTTACGGACCAAACCATGGCGAGGAATGTTTCCTTTCGTCTCTGTTCCATCTGCATGACTGTAGAAGGCTGTATCTTCTCTTAAAGAGCCACAGATTGGAAAAAGTACTGGCGCTTGTCCACTCCAGTAAGTGGCATCTCCTTGCCACAAATACTCAATGCCTTCTCGATCCTTGATCGACGACAAGGCGCCACCTAAGGTTTTAAACTGGACCGTTAACTGGTCTGATTTGATTTCAATTACCATAATGTTCTCCAACTATTTTTAGATTTTTATATAAAAAACTAGGTTGCCACTCCCAATGTCGGAAATTAACAACCTAGTTTTCACAATTTACATTTTATAGGAGCGAATTATTTAGCGTTTGCTGCGTATTCTTCGTTACGTTTGATCATTTGTTTTCTATACCAAGCAAAGATACCTACATAGAATACAAGGAAGGCTGCTGCACCAAGGATTGCTTTGATATCACCTGTTGTAGCATTACCGATTGCCCAACCAAATAGTTTTTCAATTGGTCCTTCAAGAGTTGAGTGAGTGATAAATTGAGAACTATCTACACCTTTAGGAAAGGCACCTACACCTTTAGCAAGTTCTGTTGCGAATGGTGCGATAAGAGTACCAGAAAGAAGGAAGAGAGGCAACAAGAGTGTTCCGAAGATAATCATACGGAGCAATTTACCACGTGTAACAACCAAGAGAGCTGGAGTCACACCCATAGCGATGATACCTGCAAGTGGCAAGATACCATTACCGACGTTTGAAAGAAGCACAGCTTCTACTAGCATGATTGGAGCAAGTACGTTAGCACAAGCCCAGATTTCAGCACGACCAGCGATGAAAGGCCAGTCAAGACCGATGTTGAATTTACGTCCTTGAAGACGTTTAGTAGCAACGTTTGTAATACCTTGTGAAAGTGGTTCTACGGCAGCGATGAACCATGAACCGATAAGTGAGAAGAGTTCCAAAGATACACCGGCAGTCAAACCAAGAGACAACCATCCTTTGATAACAAGACGCCATTTATCTGCATCTGCAACACCTTCAATTGGATGTGGAGTTCCCATAATACCGATAACAATACCAAGAATGAAACCGATGAAGAATTTAGAACCCCAGAAACCGATTTTCTTGTTCAATTTAGCAGCATCAAAGTCATATTTATCAAGACCTGGGAAGAATTTTTCAAAAATCTTATCCAAAACCATGATAACTGGGTTCATCATGTAGTTCATGTGAGTTGAAGTCATTGGTGATGAACTTGGTGCGTTAAGAAGGTCATCGAATGTTGGTTTCATCAAGTCAGAGTTGATGATTTTCAAAACACCTACAAGGACAACTGCAGCAGTCGCGATGAAGAGTGAAACCCCTTGACTAACTCCATTGTTGTCTGCGTACCATTTAATCAAAAGACCAGTGATTGACAAGTGCCAGATATCGAAGATATCAACGTCAAGTGTGTCTGTTTTCTTCATTGCAAGCATCACAACATTGACAATCAACATAACAAGCAAGAAGTAAAGTGTCCATGCAGAACCCCAAGTAATCGTTGCAAGCGGTGCCCAACCAACGTCAGTGATATTCAATTGAATGCCAGTATTTTCGACGAATTTTTTAAGTGATTCTGAGAAAGCTCCGTTGAGCATACCGATGATGGCACCGATACCAGTAAGAGCGATGGCAAGTTTAATACCACCTTCAAGCGCTTTGGAGAATTTCACTCCAAAAAGTAGAGCCAATACTGTCAAAATGATCAGCATGATGATTGGTCCACCCATATCCAAGATAGGTTTGAACAGCTTATTGGCTAGTTCGATAATGACATCCATAATAGTTCCTCCCGTTTTTTTAGTTATATGAATGTTAACAAGATAAAGAATAAATTAGCTTAGTCCGTGTTCTTTGATAGCCGCTTCAATATTGTCAAATACTGGAGCGCTCATCGCTGGAATACGGAACAAGATTGGTCCAGCTTCAATTACTGGAATACCTGGTTCAAAACCAAGGTCAGTTGCAGCGATTGGAGTAAAGATATCGTAGCCCTTGATAAGGTCTTCGTTTACATCTTTCACCATAACTGCATCACAGTGAACATCATAACCACGGTTTGAAAGTTCTTCTTCTAGAGCACTTTTAATTTGGTGACTTGAGTTAACACCTGCACCGCAGGCAGCAAGAATTTTAATCATTTGGATTTCCTCCGATTTTATATTTTAATAGACAAGATTAAGCGGTTGCTTCAGCAATGTAAGCAT
This sequence comes from uncultured Streptococcus sp., assembly GCA_963533645.1. GTDB lineage: Bacteria > Bacillota > Bacilli > Lactobacillales > Streptococcaceae > Streptococcus. The sequence continues at coordinate 30,458 of CAUSQY010000003.1, forward strand.
AAAGTCTTTCAGGTTCGGAAATTTTTGATAAATCTTCCAGATGTCCATTTCCTGTGAAAAAGTCCATCAACTGAGCCAGAATATTTGTTTGACTTGAACTTGAGTTGTTAATGATAAAGAAGAGTAGGGATACTTCTACTTCCTTATCAGGAGCTATCATATTGTGAAAAGTTACTGGTTTTTCTAATCGAACAACCACCACTTTCTCAGCTAGATTATGAACAATATCTGTATGAGGAATTGCTACATTTGGCAAGTCCTTACCTAGAAATTCCATATCTAAACCAGTTGGAAATGACTTTTCACGCGTGATCAAGGCTTCACGATAAGTTGGAGTAACAATTTCTCGTTCTTCCAACAAGCTTGCTACCTGATCAAAGAGTTGTTCTTGATTATCCGCTTCTAAGCAAAACACGAGGTCTTTGTCAAAGAAATGATCTAATCCCATAACATTTTCCCTTCTTTCAATTATCTTTTATGTAATAAGTATAACACTATATGAAATCGTTGTCAATAATTTTTGTTTTATTTTGTTCATTTTTTTGTAATTTTTGTTTCATTTAAAGAATACAATCAATATCAAACATTCTTGTTATGAAATACACAAAAAAAGAAGGCACAAGCCTTCTTCTCTTTTCTTACTCAATAGTAGATAAAATCTCTTCTAATTTATGGTAATCTTTTACACTATCAATTTCATAGATGCTATTACCTTCTAATTCTTCGACATAGACATTCAATTCTTTGATATTATCCTTAACCATGTTGTCCCAGTAGAGATCAACAAATTCACCACTTTCGTAAGCTTTGTCAATAAAGCCAACAATCTTCTCTGCTGTTGGTGCATCCCAGAATGAAACTCCACTCAGAATGCGACCAGCTTTGCTGTCAACAATGATGTCTTGAACCTTATAGTCATCACCGTAAACCAAGAACCACTCGTTCGTACAGTCTTCGCGATAAACGCTAAAATAGGTAGAACGTTTAAGATCGTTTCGAAACATATTTTTGAAAAGATAGTTATCTGCATCGATGACGTAGCTGTTAGCCAAATCTTCTTTTACTAGATAAAGTGAGTAAAAGTTATTGTAATCAGCATACTTGTCGTTAAAGACTAAACGGACACCATATTTTTCTTTTAGGTAGTCAAATTGTTCTTTGAGGTAACCGACAACGATAATAATCTCATCAATTCCTCTCTCTTTCAAAAACTCGATTTGGTATTCTACCAAGGGTTTTTGATTAACCTTAACCAAAGCTTTTGGGGTATTTTCAGTCATAGGGCGTAGACGAGTTCCTAAGCCCGCTGCCAAAATAATCGCTTTCACACGAATCTCCTTTATTCTTTAATAATAATATAAACACCAGCCATAACAATAAGTGAAGTGATGATTGTCAGCATATCTAGCGGTGTACCCAAGAAAACAACTGCAAATAAGACAGTCCAGACTACATAGCTTACATTCAAACCTGTCGCTTTCGCAGGTTGCAAACGATTAATCGCGATATAATAAGCTAAGTAGGAAATCATGTTAAAGGCCGCAAAGACAAGCAAGAGGCCTAGTAACTGCCCATCTGCCACTTCTGCAAATGAATGGTGTGAAAAGAGCACAATCACAAGATAGGACAAGAATGAGGTCACTTGTCGGATTAACAAGGCTTCAATTTCACTTAAATCACTTTCCATAGCATAGGAGCTGAGAACACTTTCACTCCCCCAGGCAATGGCACAGACAAGGGCACAAAGAATTCCAATGTAAAACGAGTTAACTTGTTCAACCTTATAGGTTTGAGCAATGATAGCTGCAATAATCAAGAAAACACCAAATACCGTATTCTTTGAAACCTTGTGTTTCAAAATGAAGAAGGCGAGTAAAACTGAAACTGCTGGGTAAATAGCTGATACAGATGAAGCTAGAGAACTACCAATATATTTAACCGCATAAAGATTGGCTTGCATACCAATTGGTCCAGCTAACAAAGCACCGATTATAACACTCACATTTCGAATATTTAAGAAAATAGAGAGGCGAACTTTTCCTTCTTTTACCAAAAGAAAAGCTAACAAGATAAAGATACTCAAGAAATCGTGAGCGGCAGCCACAACAAAAGGTGAAAGATTTGTAAAAATTGAAAAGATATAAGCACTAATCGTTAGACCTAATCCCCAGAATATACCAGAGAGCAGACCAAAAGAAACACCATTTTTATTCTTCATCCTAACCTCCATAATAAGTCAAACCTTCGACAGCTCTTTGGTAACGATTGACACCGTAATCTCCAAAGTCAGCTCCTTGAGCTTCTTTGTACACTGTCCACAAACTCCAGATAGTATCTTGCAAGATTTTATAGATACGAATTTTCTCACGTGATACAGGCGTTTTGTCACTTTCATAGTAGGAAAGGAAATCATCTTCCTCTTGCTTTGTAAATTCAGACTCTAAGAAAAGAGCTGCCAAATCCCACATCGGGTCATTCATAGAAGAGTATTCCCAGTCAATCAAATACAAACGACCTTGTGGTGACTCGATAAAGTTTTCTGGTACCAGATCGATGTGACAGGACTTTCTATCAACACCCAAATCAGCCAATCTCTTTTCTAGTGAAAATACATCTTTTCTTACAGCTTCATAGTTTTCATAAGGGATAGGTCCCTCAATCAAGGATTCATATTTGCTGATTTCCTCAAAAGGAGCAAACTCTCCTCTTAATTCTTTCCCTGAAGCATGGATGGTTTGTAAAATTGGTGCAATCTTTTCAAACTTGGACTTGATAGATGTTGAATCAAGAGTTACTGCTGATTCTATGTATTCATTTACTTTAATCCCTGACTCAATATCAAAGAGGTAATTTTTAACATCTAAATCTAAATCCTCTAAAAGTTCAAGATTGTACTTTTCATTTTGACGATTGATGAGTTTTTCAGTCCCTTTACCAAAAAATTTCACAATATACTGTTTGTTGGTTGTTTTGACCAAATAGTTTTGGTTGGTCATGCCTCCCAGCTGTTCAACACTGAGTACTTCCTCTTCATTAGATAGTAAAGAAGAAATTTTTTCTTTGATGAGTTTCTCCACAATTAACCTCCATCTTCTACACTTCCCACTTGAATACTGTTTTAAAAGCAGTATTAAGGTCTGTAGCAAAGACACGATGAATGTCCTTGATTTCTCTCACGGGCTCTTCAAGATAAAGGATATTCTTCAGACGATTCGCAAACTTTTTGACTTCCATCATTTGAATGGCCTTCTCAAAATCGACGCGTCCTGAACGAGACGATCCTACTAATAACAATCCTTTTTCCAAAGCATCTCGTGTATTGATATTAACCTTGTATTCGCTCACTCCCATCATGAGAATCGTTCCCTGTGGGCGAATATAACGAATCAAGTCATTGATAGCTGGACCTGTACCATCACCACCGCAACACTCAAATCCATGATCAAAGGTCAAATCCTCTGGTATATTATCAGTAATGTAGCACTCTTTTGCAAAAGAGAAGAGCTCTAGTTTTTCCCAATGGCGACCAAAGACGATAATCTCTGCTTCTGGCAAGGTATAATTGATAATATTTGCAACAACAAAGGCCAAACTACCATCTCCGATAACAGCAATGCGCTCTCGTTTACTATGAGCGAGATGCAAGAAACGATCCATGGCATGCATGCCAACACTTACAAACTCGGTAATGGCGGCAACTGTATCTTCGATATCATTATAAGAAACGACTCGGTCTTTTGGAAGAGAGACAAACTCTCGCATAAAGCCATCATGACCACTAGATAGGAAGTAGGTTCCTGTCATGTAGTTCTCGTAGAACTCCTTGTCACTCTGCATAGGCGGTTGATTTGGAATCATGACCACCTTTTGACCGACTTCATAAGTCCCAGTCGGATCTGAAATAACAGTTCCACAAGACTCGTGAATCATGGCCATAGGAAGCTTTTTAGCCAATACCTTTGGATCACGCTTCCCTTGATAGTAACGTTGATCCGCATGACAAACCGCCATATAATTTGGACGAATCAGGATTTGATTCTCCTGATCAATATCCTCTTCTTGGTATTTTACATTGATAAACTTTGGTTTGGTCAGTTGATAAATTTGATTAATCATAGCCTTAGTCTTTCTCAATCATGCTTTTCGCGATTTTCAAGTCTGTCACCGTTGTGATTTTAAGGTTTGAATATTCCCCTTTAGCTAGAGCAACATCCTTTCCTTTGATAACAAAAATTTTACATGCATCCGTCAGGATTTCCTTTTCTTGATCAGATAGGGAACCATACAAATCCATGAAATCCTTGCAACGGAAAGTCTGAGGTGTTTGACCTTGATAGAGGTGAGCACGATTTGGAATATCCGTGATAAACTGACCATTTGTACTTTCAACAATGGTATCAACCGCTTCTACTACTGTGTCAACCGCATCATGATTTTGGGCGAGTTTGATATTGTCCTGAATCATGCGAAGTGTGATAAAAGGACGAACAGAGTCGTGGGTAACCACGATATCTTCTGGAGTGATTGGTCGATAGGCATTAATGGCTTCTATTATCTTCTCGATACTGGTATTGCGATCAGCCCCACCTTTGGTAATGATGATGCGATCCTTGTGAAGAGAAAGATACTTGTCAACTAGGTCCTCAGCGTGTGACACCCAGTCTCCATGAACTCCAACTACAATTTTTTCAATACTTGGTTCTAAGACGAATTTTTCAATTGTGTGGATCAAAATAGGTCGATCACCCAACTCCAAGAATTGTTTTGGTAAATTACTGATTCCCATGCGTGTGCCAGTTCCTCCGGCTAGGATTCCTGCATAGATCATATATATTCTCCTTTAGTTTATTCTAAAAAACTCATTACTATCTATTATATCACAATCTGCCTCCATCATGAAAAAAAGACAGAGCGTCATTTAGTCTAATCAACACACCATTAAAGGTAAAAAGTGAACAATGTGTTACTAAATCTGGAAAGACTATAACAAATTAAGAAATAAATTTAGGTTATCCTCTATATTTTCTGCTTAACGTTCGGTTAACATAGAGTCCTTTAGAATATAATAGAATCCTTAAAGAAAACTTAAATGAAATTTATTTGTTTCGCAAAGAATACCAGGTGTGCATAGTAAATTTCTTAAAAGTTGTTTGAGAGACTCATTATAAAAGTTCATATATCTAATGAATTAAACAAATAATAGACTTTTGCACCTAAAATTGATAAAATAAGAAAGAAAATAATTATAAAAGGAAACTGTAAACCGCCATGATGAACATGCAAAACATGATGCGCCAAGCACAAAAACTTCAAAAACAAATGGAACAGAGCCAAGCAGAACTTGCTGCCATGGAATTTGTTGGAAAATCAGCTCAGGACCTTGTCCAAGCAACCCTAACCGGAGACAAAAAAGTTGTCAGCATTGACTTCAACCCAGCAGTTGTAGATCCAGAAGATCTCGAAACCCTTTCTGACATGACTGCGCAAGCAATTAACGCAGCACTTGAACAAATTGATGAAACGACTAAGAAGAAACTAGGAGCTTTCGCTGGAAAATTGCCTTTCTAATCCACAAAAAAAGAGAAACATCTGTTTCTCTTTTTTTATTAGAAATCAAAGAATTCCATTGCTTTCTTTAAGAGTAATTCCGTATATTCCGGATCGTCTTGAGCCGTTGTGACTTGTGACTGGACCATTTCAAGATCATCAGTAATCATGCCATCTGCGCCGAGACGAACTGCTTTATCAAATGCCTCCGAACCATTTACGGTCCAAACATAGAGTCTCTGATCAGTTGCCCAGAGTTTATTGACAAAGTATTCATCCAAAGTCGAGTACTCCATAGTGTAACCCGTTGCCTTGGTTCTTGGGAAGATACTGTTATAGGGAAGAATAAAGTAAACTGGAATTTCAGAATCATAAGTCAACACTTTATCAATCACATGATAGTCTAGTGATTGCATCTGATGCCCATATTTCTTGATAGTCGCTCCATACTTTTCGAGGAAATGGTCCATCATTTGCGGACTATCTTTTTTACTGGTCTTAATCTCAATCAGCAATTTTTGGTTTAAAGCATTTGCACGCTCTAAATAGGCATCAAAGCTTGAAATCTTTGTTTGATAACCATTCTCGTAAATATCTATATTTGTTAATTCATCCAGAGTCAAATCTTGCGGTGTAGCATTAATACCTGTTAAATTTTTGAGGTTAGCATCGTGCATCATCACGAACTGACCGTCTTTCGTTTCCTGCACATCCATTTCGATGAGATCTGGTTTTAGTTGAGCTGTTTTTTCTAAAGACTGCACAGTATTTTGAACACCGTTTTCATTACTTACTCCTCTGTGCGAAATCACTAAAGGTGTATTGGTATCCGGAGATTCCAGATAAACGTAGCCTTCTATGGCAAAAATGATACTTGCACACCCCATGACACCCCATCTCATCAGATGATCTTTCTTTCGCCTTGGCATGATCTCCAACTCCTCTCCTGTAAGGAAGGAAACAAACTTCACTAGGAAATAAGTCAGGGTCATGTAATGGAAATTTTTAATCAAGACAAAGTTAATCACACCGAGAATCAAGGATTCTTTTTGAGTTAGATTATCCATCACTGCTTGCGCAAAAAGCAAGGGAATTAACAAACCAAAGAAAAAGAGATACGTTTTAATGATAATGAGTAAAAGATGCCAAGAGAAGAAAAGAACGTTTTTCTTCGTCTTTTGGAGACTATATTTCACACTTTCTCTTACGGTCTTTCTTTCAAAGAGAATCTTAGGCAGGGCAAACATAAATCGGACAGAAATATAGAGTAAGATCCAAGCGGATGCTATAAGCATCAGTCCTACCAGCCAATGCTTACCTTCCCAATAATTCACAATAAAATCCGGGATAATAATTTTGTTGAGGTAATAGATTTTTAAGATCTTACGGATAAACGGGAAAAGCATAGCAATGTAAAAAAAGACAAAGGCCATCTTACAAAAGCTCAATCGCTTAACGAATATAAAGCTCTGGTGAAATACTTTTCTACTATACTCAATTAAAGTTCTCTTTTCATGATAGAGAAGGTGACGAGCCCCGATAAACAAAAGACAGATCTGGAAATAGGCAACCAGGAGATTGATTGCAATTAAAATAAGAAAGGCTAAACTGATAAAAGGCGAGCCTTGTATAATCGACCAAAAGTTATTGTAGGAGATAAACAAGTAACCAGTTTGTCTCAGAAGCATGCCAGCAATCCATGAATTCAATGGTAGCCAGACAAACTCAACCATCATAAATATCAAGAAAAATAGAAATAAAATCTTATCTAGGTTATAGTATATCTTCCTAAAACCTAGCTTTTTAGGTTTTTCAGGTTTCATAGGCACTCCTAATCTAAAAATTGGGATAAATCTAAGCCACCGAAAGGATTATTTATAGAAAAACTACTCTGGTCATCTATTAATAGCTTTCCTTCATCCGATTCCAAAAAAGCTTCGTAAACACGCGCCGTCATGCGGGCATCCTCTAAACTGTTATGAGACTTCCCGTGAAAGCCTAAAAAATTTGCAACAGTTTGCAATTTAAGATTGGCTATGCCGTGTAGATCAGAACTACGGCGTTCAAAAGCCTCCTCATATAGATCAACCTTATACTGGTCACGATAATCAATACCGTGCTCCAAGAGAATAGGCAAATCACTCTTAGCTGCATTGTAACCAACGATAGGTAAGTTGCCGACAAATGCTTGAAAGTCCTTTAAAACTTGTTCTACCTTTGGCGCATCTTTCAAGGTTTCAGCTGTGATTCCAGTCAAACCATTGATAAAACTCTTCAATGGGGCTGTAGTATAAACATAAGAATCAAAAGCAGCACTTTCTTGTCCATCTTGAAAGCGGACTGCTGATACTTGAATTAAATGAGTAACCCCCTCGTGTTGATTGAATTCCAAATCAAAGGCGATATAATCTCTTAATTTTTCCATTATTTACCTCAATTACTACCCAAACTAAACTATAAATAATAAAAGAAGCCATTAGGTTAGTGAGTAACCCAAACAGCTTCTTTATTTTCCTCCAAAAAGGCGAGCAAAAAAGCCTTTTTTGGTTGCTTGGACTTCTTCTTTTGCTTGGTCCAACTCGAGTTTCAAGGTTTCTTGATCCTTCATGGCTTGAAGAGTTAACTGTTGTTGTTGGTCCAACTGTTTGTCCTTTTCTGCAATCTGACGGTCTTTGATGCGCATCTGCTCATCTTTTTCTGTCAACTGCTGGTCCTTGGCCTTGAGTTGCTCGTACAATCGAAGAATTTCAGCATTCTTCTCATCGACCAAGATTTCCATCAGTTCGCGTTGTTTGACATCGTCACTGACTGGTTCATCTTCAAAAATCGTTTTTTTGTAGATTTCTTCTAGCTTGATCAAGCCACTTCGAGTAACTACTGTTACACCTTTGTCATTTTTTTTCGTGTCCTCTTCTGGAAGTTCTTTGACACGATTGTTGATTGCTTGACGAGATAGTCCTAAGACCTCTGCAATCTCACTGACGGTCATTTCAATACTCATAATATCCTCTGAAACGTTTTCTAGCTTTTCTTTATTTAAATCTTATCATAAGCTAGATAAACTGTCAAATTTCCGCTTAATCTAAGGCCTTTAAAAAGGCTAGTAATACTTGGGCAGAACGACGTCCAGCTTCGATAATAAACTCATCAAAAGAGATAGAGGCCTCGTGATTGGCATTGTCACTCATGGCACGAATGACTAGGAAAGGTAGGCCAAGAGCCTGAGCCGCTTGTGCAATAGCAGCCCCTTCCATTTCAACAGCTAAAACATCTGGAAAGTGGGATTTGATACTAGCAATCTTATCATCACCAGCTATAAAACTGTCCCCTGTAGCAATCAAGCCTAGGTGCCATGTCTGCTCTAATTGAGATAAGTTTTCTTTAATCCTAGCGATAAACTTCTTATCTGATTCAAAGTAAAGAGGTTGACCAGCCATTTGGCCATAAGCATAGCCAAAAGCAGTCACATCCACATCATGGTAAGCCAATTTATCCGCAATCACTACATCACCAACAGCAATCCCTTCAGCAAGAGCACCTGCTGATCCTGTATTGATAATGGCTTCTACTTGAAAATGGTCAGCTAAAACAGCTACACTCATAGCCGACATGACCTTTCCAATCCCACTCTGAACTAGGACAACTTCTGTATTGCCAACAGTGCCAGTATAGTAGGTATTTCCCAGGACTTGGACTTCTTGAGGTTTATCCAAATTCTGAGTCAGATATACGAGTTCTTCTGGCATGGCAGCAATGATTCCAATTTTCATTTCAAGTCCTTTCAATTACAAGAGTTTCATTGCCAACACTAACAAAATCAAAAGTAGGATGACTGCAAACAAGATGCGATTGAGTTTCAAATTAAAAACATTTCTCTTAGTATTCTCAATGCGGCGACTTTTATGAATCGTTGGTTCTACTTCGATTGTTAATGTATCTTGACTAAAACCGTGGTCTCTAGAACGTGAATAACCAAAATGTTGTGAAGACGTTGGTAGGATCTTTGTTTCCTCATCATCTTGAAGAGGTGGACCTGAGATTTTCTCACCACGATTGGCACGTTCAATCATTTCGTCTGTTAATAAAGGTTTTCCCATGGGTTTCTCCTCTATTTCTTTTGTAGTTCCCAGTACTGAATCGCCATAATGGTCTTGGCATCACAGACATGACCTGACTGGATCAGGTTCTTGGCTTCCTCTAGACTTACTTCTAGGACTTCCAAGGTTTCATCATCATCTTGTGGACGAGGATTTTCCACCTTGATCAAATCACTAGCAAGGTAGAGTTTCAATTTTTCGTTGCAAAAACCAATTGCAGAATAGAAATCGTACAACAGTTCTAACTTAGCCGTGTAGGCAACTTCTTCTTCCAATTCACGAAGTGCAGCTGCCATTGGATCCTCATTTTCACCAAGTTCTAGTTTACCAGCAGGAATCTCATAAGAAACCGCCTCGATGGCCTTTCGGTATTGCTTAACGAGAACGATTTTGTCCTCAGCTGTCACAGCTAGTACACAAACAGCTCCATTGTGAAAAATCAAGTCACGTTGGGCAGTCCCCTTTCCTTCTGGTAGTTCCACCTGGTCTTGTACTAGTTTGAAAATAGGACCTTGATAGATTTCCTTCCGACTAATCGTTTTTTCTTCAAATTCCATGACAAACTCCTACTGGTTCTTGGGATGATGAGGGAGGCGAGTCGCATATTCATCTTTGTTGACCTGACGTCCACGGCCGATAGCAATGGCATCAGCAGGAACATTCTTGGTAATGGTTGATCCCGCTCCAACCAGAGAATTATCCCCAAGTTCTACAGGAGCAATAATAGTTGAGTTTGAGCCAACAAAGACATTATTGCCAATGACAGTTTTGTATTTATTTTTGCCATCGTAGTTGACTGTAATGGTTCCTGCACCAAAATTAACGTTGCTACCCACTTCACAGTTTCCGATATAGGTCAAATGACCTGCCTTGGTATTTTCACCGATTGAAGTTCCTTTTACTTCAACAAAGTTTCCAATGTGAACTTGAGAAGCAAGACTTGAACCTGGACGGATATGGGCATAAGGACCGACTGTCACACTGTCCGCAACACTACTTTCCTCAATCATGGAATTCGTAATCACGGCCCCAGCTCCAACGGTACTATCTACGATATAAGTTCCATTTGTTAAAATAGTCTCCGCACCAATCTTCGTTTGACCTTTCAAGGTAACGTTGGCTTCGATTTGTACCTCCGGAGCAATCTCAACATCAATGTCGATGTATGTTGCTTCTGGATTGACAAAGCTAACACCATTAACCATGTGCTTTTGATTGATACGACGACGCATCACTGCTTCCGCAGTCGCAAGAGCCACACGGTCATTTACCCCAAGACTTTCATCAAAATCTTTCAGAGTATAGGCACCAACCTTCTCACCAGCCTCACGGAAGATACCAATCACATCGGTAATATAGTATTCTCCTTGGGCATTGTTGGTGTTGATATTTTTAAGGGCTTCAAAAAGACGTTGGTTATCAAAAACGTAAGTTCCTGTATTGATTTCCTTAATTTGCTTTTCAAAGTCTGAGGCATCTTTCTGCTCCACAATGCGAAGAACTTCAGCATTATCGTTACGGACAATTCGACCATATCCAAAAGGATCAGCTGCTTCAGCTGTTAAAATAGTCGCCACATTTTTGTGATTGATATGGAAACCCAAGAGGTTTTTCAAACTTTCACCTGTGATCAGAGGAGTGTCCCCAGCGATAACCAAGGTGTGGCCAGTACGATTTTGGAGAATAGGCTCCGCCATCATGACAGCGTGCCCAGTTCCTAGTTGTTCAGATTGGGTAACAAAGTCTGTCTGACCAGCCAATACTTGCTCAACTAGCTCAGCCTTGTGACCAACTACAGTGACTGTTTTTTCAGGTTGAATAGCACCAACACTACGAAAAACATGTTCCAACATCGAAATTCCAGCTACTTTATGAAGTACCTTTGGAAGATCTGATTTCATGCGAGTACCTTTACCCGCTGCTAAAATAATGGAATAATTTGACATAATCTTCTCTTTTCTCTAGAAATTCCCTTATATTATACCATAATTTAGTTTCTTAGGAGTAAACAAACAGAGAAATAGGGAAAAGACGCCCATTTATTCACTTTTTTCGATGTTTTCTTTGATTTTTTTATCTATTTACGTTAAACTATTTAGATATGAGAAAAAAGATTCATCCAGCTATTATTTTTACTTTATTTACTATATTTATAGCTATTTTGATCCTCAATAGACCAACTTATGAAGACCATCCTGTCAAGTCAAAACCCAATGCAGTCCAGGTTGAAAATCAGGCCTTGCATAATCTTGACAAACCTATCATTGATGTCTCTGGTTGGCAAAGACCTGAGGAAATCAACTACGATACCTTGTCTCAAAATATTTCTGGTGTTATTGTTCGTGTCCACAATGGGGCTCAGCATACTGAAACAAATAATGCCGCCCATGTCAATGGTGTCGATAAAGCCTATATAAATCACATTTCAGAATTTCAAAAACGGAATGTTCCAGTTGCTGTTTATGCCTATCTAGCAGGTACAAGCAAGGAAGAAATGGAAAAAGCTGCTGAGGTTTTCTACAATGCTGCTTCTCCATACAACCCTAGTTACTATTGGCTCGATGTTGAAGAAAAAACAATGTCTGATATGAACGAAGGTGTTGAAGCTTTTAGGGCTAAACTAGAAGCGCTTGGCGCCAAAAATATCGGAATTTACATCGGTGTTTATTTCATGCAAGAGCATAGTATCAATACAGACAAGTTCTCTGCTGTTTGGATTCCATCTTATGGAACGGATTCAGGTTACTTTGAAACCACGCCTAATACTGATTTAGACTATGACCTCCATCAGTATACTTCCAAAGGAAGAATTGCTGGATTTGAACACCATTTAGATATTAATCTCATTTCTACCTTGAAGGAAAAAGAAGAAACCTTCAGAAAACTATTTTTAAGACCATAAAACAAGTGAAAATCGCTCTCTTTTTCACTTGTTTTTTCATTTTCTTCTCGTCTGTGTTATAATTGATAGAATAGAGAAAGAATTTTATAAAGTTGAGGATTATATTATGTTTTCATGGATTGCACGAGTTATTAAAGGAATCGTCATTGCCCTAGGATTTATCTTGCCCGGGATTTCTGGAGGAGTTCTGGCTGCAATTTTGGGTATCTACGAACGAATGATTTCTTTTCTGGCTCACCCCTTTAAAGATTTTAAAGCGAATGTCCTATACTTTATCCCAGTAGCAATCGGGATGTTGCTAGGCATTGGTTTGTTTTCTTATCCAATCGAGTATCTGCTAGAAAATTACCAAGTCTATGTTTTATGGAGTTTTGCTGGAGCTATCATCGGTACAGTTCCTAGCCTCCTTAAAGAATCTACTCGAGAATCTGATCGGGATAAGATTGACTTAGTCTGGTTCTGGACTACCTTTATCCTTTCAGGTGTCGGGCTATACGCGTTAAATTTTGTTGTTGGTTCTCTCAGTGCTAGTTTCGCTAGCTTCATCTTAGCGGGTGCTCTTTTAGCTCTAGGTGTCTTGGTGCCTGGTTTAAGTCCATCAAATCTACTCTTGATTTTGGGACTGTATGCTCCTATGCTAACTGGTTTTAAAACCTTTGATTTATTCGGAACCTTCCTTCCTATTGGGATTGGTGCAGGAGCAACTCTTATTATCTTTTCAAAATTAATGGACCATGCCTTAAACAACTACCACTCCCGTGTTTATCACTTTATCATTGGAATTGTTCTTTCAAGTACTCTCTTAATTTTGATTCCAAATGCTGGAAATGCTGAAAGCATTCAATACACAGGGCTTTCCATTGTGAGTTATGTTCTCATCGCCTTCTTCTTTGCGCTTGGTATCTGGCTTGGTATCTGGATGAGTCAATTGGAGGATAAGTATAAATAATGGCGAAAAAAGTAAAGATTAAAAAAACTCTTGTTGAGCAAATCTTGACCAAGGCGGGTATTGACCATACTGGTATTCAGATCAATGCGCTTGAGGGTGAACTTCCTTCGGAATATGATCGAACTCATATCTTTAAAACCTTGGCTCTATTAGGGGACAAAACAGGGCCAATCATCGGAATCGTTCCCATAACAGAACACCTCGCTGAGAAAAAACTAGCAAAGGTTTCTGGTAATAAAAAAGTGAGCATGATTCCACAAAAAGACCTAGAAAAAACGACAGGCTATATTCATGGGGCTAATAACCCCGTCGGCATTCGCCAAAAACACAATTATCCTATTTTTATTGAACAAAAAGCCTTGGATTTGGATAAAATGATTGTCTCTGCTGGAGAAGTCGGGCACAGTATTATCATCCGACCTCAAGACTTAGCCAGCTTTGTAAAAGCGGACTTTGCTGATATCTTGGAGGAAAACAACTGATGAAACTCTATTTTGTTCGTCATGGTCGAACTGTCTGGAATCTTGAAGGACGTTTTCAAGGCGCTAGCGGTGATTCTCCCCTTCTTCCAGAGTCCATTGACGTTTTAAAACAACTGGGTCAACATCTCAAGGAAATTCCTTTTGATACGATTTATTCAAGTGATTTACCCAGAGCGGTCAAATCTGCTGAAATTATCCAAAGTCAACTCCAAGCCCCTTGTCCTTTAAAGAGCATTCCTAACCTACGTGAATGGCAACTTGGAAAACTAGAGGGATTAAAAATCGCTACGCTCAATGCCATCTACCCGCAACAAATCAAGGCCTTTCGCTCTAATCTGGCTCAGTTTGATACGAAGATGTTTGAAGCCGAATCTCTCTACTCTACGACTCAGCGAACCATTCGATTTATCAAATCTCTGAAAGAAAGTCCGGCTGAAAACATTCTGATTGTCGGGCATGGGGCCAATCTCACTGCTAGCCTTCGTACACTTTTAGGCTATAAAGAGGCTCACCTCCGCAAAGAAGGAGGCTTGGCCAATGCTAGTCTGACAGTTTTAGAGACCGATGATTTTGAAACCTTCACTCTAGAAAGATGGAATGACACTTCCTATCAAAGAAAATAATGGAACTTGATCTTAATAGTCAAGTTCTTTTTAGTTTTCAAAGAATATCCGTGAATTTCTCTGCTATTTATGATAAAATGGGAGTATCGCAAAAAATGACTCATCGTATCAAATTTTGAGTAAAATTAGGAGGAACCCATGTCTACAGAACATATGGAAGAACTAAATGACCAGCAGATCGTTCGCCGTGAAAAAATGGCTGCGCTCCGTGAACAAGGAATCGATCCTTTCGGAAAACGCTTTGAACGTACTGCAAATTCACAAGAATTAAAAGATAAATTTGCTGACCTCGATAAAGAACAATTACACGATAAAAACGAAACAGCTACTATCGCAGGACGCTTGGTAACCAAACGTGGTAAAGGTAAAGTAGGTTTTGCCCACCTTCAAGACCGCGAAGGTCAAATCCAGATCTACGTTCGTAAGGATGCTGTCGGTGAAGAAAACTACGAAATCTTCAAAAAAGCAGACCTTGGTGACTTCCTTGGTGTCGAAGGTGAAGTGATGCGTACAGATATGGGAGAACTCTCTATCAAGGCAACTCACATCACTCACTTGTCTAAAGCACTTCGCCCACTTCCTGAGAAATTCCACGGTTTGACAGACGTTGAAACAATTTACCGTAAACGTTACCTTGACTTGATTTCTAACCGTGAAAGCTTTGAGCGCTTTGTCACTCGTTCAAAAATCATCTCTGAAATCCGTCGTTATCTTGATCAAAAAGGTTTCCTTGAAGTAGAAACACCTGTTCTTCATAATGAAGCTGGTGGTGCTGCTGCTCGTCCATTTATCACTCACCACAATGCCCAAAACATTGACATGGTGCTTCGTATCGCAACTGAGCTTCACTTGAAACGCCTTATCGTTGGTGGTATGGAACGTGTCTATGAAATTGGCCGTATCTTCCGTAACGAAGGAATGGATGCTACTCATAACCCTGAATTTACTTCTATCGAAGTTTACCAAGCTTATGCAGACTTCCAAGACATCATGGACTTGACTGAAGGTATTATCCAACATGCTGCTAAATCAGTTAAAGGCGATGGTCCAGTTAACTATCAAGGAACTGAAATCAAAATCAACGAACCATTTAAACGTGTTCACATGGTGGATGCTATCAAAGAAATTACTGGTGTTGATTTCTGGCAAGACATGACTTTCGAGGAAGCAAAAGCTATCGCTGCTGAGAAGAAAGTTCCAGTTGAAAAACACTACACTGAAGTTGGTCACATTATCAACGCTTTCTTTGAAGAATTTGTTGAAGAAACCTTGATCCAACCAACCTTTGTCTATGGACATCCAGTAGCTGTCTCTCCACTGGCTAAGAAAAATCCTGAAGACGAACGCTTTACTGACCGTTTCGAGCTCTTCATCATGACTAAGGAGTACGGTAATGCCTTTACTGAGTTGAACGACCCAATCGACCAGCTTAGCCGTTTTGAAGCCCAGGCTAAAGCCAAAGAACTTGGTGACGATGAAGCGACAGGCATCGACTACGACTACATCGAGGCCCTTGAATACGGTATGCCACCAACAGGTGGTTTGGGAATCGGTATCGACCGTCTCTGCATGCTCCTCACTGATACAACCACTATCCGTGATGTATTGCTCTTCCCAACAATGAAATAATACTCTTCGAAAATCTCTTCAAACCACGTCCGCGTTACCTTGCCGTAGATATATATTCCTGACTTTGTCAGTCTTATCTACAACCTCAAAACAGTGTTTTGAGCAACTTGCGGCTAGCTTCCTAGTTTGCTCTTTGATTTTCATTGAGTATAATCTCTTATCCTCTGGTACTTGCCAGAGGATTTTTCGATGCAAAAAGAGACTGAGGAAAACTCAATCTCTTTTCTTATTCTTGATTTTTTACTTGACTGGTGGCTACATCTTCCCCAAACCATTTCTGGCTGATTTCCTGGAATTTTCCTTCTTGGTATAGTGATACAAAAGCTTGATTCAGAGCAGCTAGCAAGGTTTTATCAGCAGGTCTAACACCCACTGCAAAAGCTTCACTTTCAAATCCAGCTG
The DNA here is from genome assembly GCA_963533645.1 of uncultured Streptococcus sp. GTDB lineage: Bacteria > Bacillota > Bacilli > Lactobacillales > Streptococcaceae > Streptococcus. Next base: position 47,089 of record CAUSQY010000003.1, read on the forward strand.
AAAAGACATTGTAGTCATTTAATATTCCTTCAGACTGGAGATAATAATTGGCATATACCCGGTCAATCACAAGGGCATCAATCCGATCATTTTTCAAATCAATCAAGGCTTCATTGAAACTTTGGTATTGATTGGCCTTCTGATCTTTCACTCGATTCTTGAGTAGTTCGGGTTGTCCTTCAAAATTCAAATAGCCAGAAGATCCTGCCTGGGCCCCTAAAACTTTGTCAGTCATATCCTGAATTGAGTGAATATTTTGAGACTTTTTAGAGACCAAAACTTGTTGATTTTCCATGTAAGGAATGGTAAAGGCAACCTTCTCTTTCCGTTCATCTGTAGCTGTATAGCCATTCCAGATGGCATCAATGGTACCATTTTGTAGCTCGGTTTCTTTCATATCCCAGTCGATGGGTTGAAATTTAATCTGAATTCCTAGCTTTTCAGAAACAGCTTGGGCCAGGTCAATATCAAAGCCTGCATACTGGCCATTCTTTTCCTCAAATCCCATGGGAACAAATGTATTGTCAAAACCAATTGTAATGCTACCCTGCTTTTGATATTTGGCCCAATTATCCTGATTTGGATCACTTGCCTTCTGAGTACAAGCCGTCAGGAAGAAGCTAAAGAACAGAGCAAGTACAAGGGCAATTTTCTTTCTCTTCATAGGCACCTCCTAGTCCTACTTTGGATCAACCTTAAGGATCTGATCAGCAATGTTTTCCGCAAACTGAAGATCGTGGGTCACAACAATCTGAGTCATCCCACGCTCTTTATTTTGAAGGATAAGTTTTTCTACTTCTAATCGCAATTCTGGGTCTAAGGCTGATGTAGGCTCATCATATCCAATAATTTCTGGGTTTATCATCATAGCGCGTGCTAAGGCCACCCGTTGTTTTTGTCCACCTGAAAGTGAGAAAGGGAAGGCATCTGCGTGCCCAGCTAACCCAAGTTGCTCTAACAAACCACGCGCCTTCTTCTCAGCAACTTCCTTGTCCATACTCATCGTTTTTATGGGCGACAAGGTTAAGTTATCTAGAACTGACAAATGCGGAAAGAGTTGAAAATCTTGGAAAACAAATCCCAGAAGATTGCGCTTTTCTAGTTCGTCTATAGCTAGCGATTCGCCGTTATAGTAGATTTCCCCAGAATCGATGGTTTCCAGTCCAGCTAGCATACGTAATAGGGTTGTCTTTCCGCCTCCTGATGGACCTACGATTGCAAGGATTTGCTTTTCAGGAATTGATAGGCTGAAATTGGTTAAGATTTGTTTGCCACCAAAGGCCTTGTTAATGTTTCGTAATTCTAACATAGCAATCCTCCTATCTGTAATAACTGTACTTCTTCTCAAGTTTTTTCGCTACAATGGTTACAAGACCAATCATAATCAAATAAATCGCTCCAGCTAAAAACATAGGAACAAGACTGGCATCTCGATTGGCTGCTGTCCGACTTGCCAAAATCAAATCTGAAATCCCAAGGGCATAAACCAATGAAGTATCCTTGACCAAACTCATGATTTCATTAAAGACGCTCGGTAAGACAATCTTTGTAACTTGAGGCAAAATAATATAGCGCACTGTGTCAAAAGGACTAAATTTCAAGACCTTGGCAGCCTCATATTGACCTTTAGGAATGGTTTCAATCCCACCACGAAAGATTTCAGCAAAGTAGGCTGCATAGTTCAATACAAAAGCGATCACAGCAGCAGGCAAACGATCTAAACGTATCCCAATGCTAGGGAGAACATAGTAAATAAAGATTAATTGCAAGAGCAAGGGAGTCCCTCGCATCACCCAAATATAAAGGTCAATCAGATAATGGAGGGGTTTCCAGCGGACTTGTAAAGCAAAGGCAACGACAATACCTAAAGGAATTGAAAAAATTAAAACCAGAGCAAAGACTTGAAGCGTCATACTTGCACCGTTCAATAAACTTGGTAATATCTCAAACATATAAGACATACTGCACCTCCTAAAAATTATTGTTCCTATTATAGCATAAATAAACAATTTAGCAAGGGTTTTTGTAAAAAAATTCTATAATTCTTGAACTATACATCTTTATCTAAGAAATCCGTGCGAAATATCATCTTAAAAAATTAGAAGAATTATAAGGATTCTAGACGAGAATATAGGTTTAACTTCTAGTTCTGAGAGGACCATGATCAAATTTTTTTATCAAATATCTATAAAGATTTCATTGATACAGAACGCTGTTTACTCTCATTCACTTCTTACCTCTAGAGATATAAAAAAGAACCACTTTATAAGAATAGTATCATTTCTACTATCCATACAAGTGGCTCTTTGATGATAATGCCATTGCAAAGGCATCAAGATTTTTCAACTAGATTATTTAACTTTTTTGAAACGGAATAAGAGAATGGAACCAAATGCAAGTACTACTCCTACAAAAGTAAGCAACATAGTCATTTCAGATGTACCAGTATTTGGTAGTTCTTTAGTTTCTTCTGGTTGTTTAGGTTTGTTATCAGAAGATCCCGGAGTCTCAGCAGCATAAGTATTTGTGAAGGTTGGATTATTACCTGTAACCGTTGCTACAAGTTGACCTTGACCATTGTCTGCAACTTTTACTGTTACTGTATAAGCATTTTTATCATAAGTTACACCAGTTTCACCACCATCTTTTTCAGTGATCGTGTATGTGTAAGTTCCTGCAGCAGTGTATTCAATCGCTGGGAAAGCAACTGTTCCGTCCGCAGCATTTTTAGCTGTAGCTACAAGTTTGTCGCCTTCTTTCAATTCAAATTCATATTTATCTGCCTCAAGAGGTTTACCATTTAGGACTTTTTTAGCAGTAATTGAAGTTGTTGCAGATTTAACAGAATACGAATTTACAAAAACTTTATTGTCATATTTAACACTTGCAAACTTCTCACCATAAACATCTGTCACAGTAACTTCTGCGTTAATAGTCTTATCATCGTAAGCAAAACCTGGTTTTTGATCATTAACTTCTTTGATTTGATACTTATAAGTACCCACTGTAGAGAATTTAACGGCTTTAAATTTCACTTTGCCATCTTTATCATTCTTAACAGTTTCCACAACTGATCCATTTGGATCAAGTAGTTGGAAGCTAAATTCTTCAGCAGCTAGGTCTTTTCCTTTTAACTGCTTAGAAACCTCAAATGAAACTTCTGTAGAACGTGAACCAGAACTAATACCTTCAGTTGTGGTTAATGGTGCAAAACCTTCTACATCAAAGTTTTCAGTCGAAGTCGTAATTTTAACGTTATTGAAAGCTTTCTTTGTTGTATTATCAACTGGAGCTGTGATACGAGTCTTATAAACTACATACAAACCTTGGTTGGTTAGATCACCATTACCATTTGGAGTAATAGTGAAGCGATTAGAATCTTGAACAACAATGTGACTTGGATTCAAAAGAGGATGAGGCTCATCCTTACCCCATTCAGTAAAGTAGTAACCTGTAATCTCACTAGCTAATACTTGCCCTTCAGGGATTGTATCTTGAATCGAAACACCTTCATAAGGATTAGCATATTTGTTTACGCGAATATACCAATTAATATAATTTGGATCGTTCGTATCTTGAACTCCCCATTTAGTAAATCCTGTTGGATCCTCATCTGGAACAATACGAGTCAAATTGTATACTCCTGCTCCAGGAATATCGATTGGATACGATTTATTGAGTTCAACATTATCAGCCCATACAACAGTAAATAAGGCCGAAATTTGTTTCTCTTCAGGTAAGTTAGCAAAATAATCTTCGTTACTTACCGTCACAGTCGCTGTATTTGCAGACTTATTTGTCGTTAACTCAGCAACCTTAGTGACCCCATCGTTACCAAAGATTTCAGTAGTTGAATCTGATTCAATTTTGAATTCATTTGGAACTTTATAAACCATAAAGTCACCATTCTTCAACGTTGTTGAGTTGTCGAATTTGTAAGTGGTTTGAAGGTAAAATTTCCCTTCACCATACTCTGCACCATCAACTAACTTATTATTGTTAATTGTCGGTACTGTCGTTAGCGTATAGCTACTAGATGGTAGTTCAGCAGCTTTAACCACATTGCTAGTTCTTAGTACTGGGATAAATACTGAAGCTACTAACAATAGCGCCATGAATGCATGAGAAAGTTTTTTATTAATCTTTTTCACAACATTTGCCTCCTTTATTTTTGGGGATAGATTCCCCTATTTATTATTATATATTCTTATATAAATTTGTCAAGTATTTCATAGTAGTTCGATGTTCAAATCATACCTTTAAACTCTTATTTAATAGGAGTTAGCAGGCTTTCATTGTTCAAAACTTTATCTAAATTGGCTATAAGAAATTCTAACATTTATATTATATTAGTAAAAAAGAAAAGACCTCTGAGGTCTTTTAAATCATTCATTTAAAGTCATTCGTTTTTGTTAACAAGATTTTACAAAAATCAGAAATCCTTAAAGTGTTTCTAAGAGTTCTTGCATCTGAACATCATCCGGAACGATTTTTAAATAAGCTTCAGCTTGTACTTTGGCTTCTTCAAAATACCCCAATTCACGCAAAAGATAAGTATACTGCTCTAAAAACTCTGGATTGTCCTTGAGGTCAGATGACAGTTCTTGATAGAGTTCATAGGCCTTATCTAAATCCTCGATTTCCTGGTAAGAACGTGCAGTCATCCACTTGGTCAAGAGGTTTTCAGGTTCTTGACTTTGAAGAGCGATAATATCTTCGTACCGCTCTTGTTCCATATAAATGGTTGCAAGGCGAAGGAATATTTCTTCTGTATCCTCTGCATCTTCTTTGGCAGTAAGAAGAAACTGCTCAGCACCACTAGTATCATGCAATTCATACGAAAACTGTGAAGCAGCTAGCAAGAGCCGAGTTTCAAACGGATTTTTCTCCAAACCTTGTTTAGCAATACGAAGGGCCTCTTCCACCTGATGTTCCTTATGCAAAGCTTGACTGTAGCCATATTCATATCCTTCAAAATCTGGTGAAATGGTATCAATCTGCTTAAAGTAAAGAACAGATTTTTGATACTCTTCTTGGTCAAAGTAAAGACTAGCTAGTTCAAAGGCAGTTTGCTCATCGTATTCTAATTCTAAAGCTTTTTCTAAGAATTCAGTTGCCGCTTCAAACTTACCTAACTGGGCATAAGCGTAGCCAATTCGCTGATAGGTTGAGACACCCGTTTGCTCATAGATAGAGCGATTGTCTAACTGAGCATAGCCCTGAATAGCTTCCTGATAATTTCCCAACTCGCTATCCAACTCAGCCAAACCAAAAACTAATAAGGGATCGTCTGAGTAATTTAAGACTTCCAGTAACTTTTCACGCGCTACATCTGTCAATCCTTCCAACTGATAGAGGTCAGCTTTCAAGGCCAAGGCCGACACGTACCAGTCACTTTCGGGTGTGATTTCCTCAAGGTAAGCAAAGGCTTCCTCAACATTGCCATCCTCACTAGCAATGCTGGCTAAGTTCAGATTCACTTCTGGAAATTCTGTAACAATATGTTGGTAAATTTCTTTTGCTTGAGGATAAAAGCCAACTCCCTCTAGATAGTTTGCTAGTTCATAAAGAACTTCACTTGAATCTGTTTCGAGGGCTTTGTGAAAATATTGATCCGCCTTGGTTAAATCCTGTTCATCCAAAGCCTGGAGCATGCGTTGACTATTGTTCACTCTTGATTTCCTCCCCTTCTTCTTCATACAAACCACTGACTTTTTTATACCAGTTAAAGACGGCTGAGATAACGACCTTAGCTGAGGCATAGACAGGAATTCCCAGCAAGACTCCCCAAATACCAAACATAGAACCTGAAGTTAGGAGAATAAACAGGACATTGATCGGATGGATGTTTAGCTGACTACCTAAAATAAGCGGAGAAACGAAGCGACCTTCAATCGTTTGTTCAACAATAAAGACAACGATTACTTTCAAAAGCATCACAGGTCCTGCTATTAAACCTAAAACAAGGGCAGGTAGCATAGCGAGGAAACTACCTAGATAAGGGACTAGATTTAGAATACCAGCGGTAATACCAAGAGTCACAGCATATCTGAGACCAATAATCTTAAAGAAGATAATAAACATAATTGCCACGATAATAGCAACTGTAACCTGTCCTCTAACATAGTTTGACAGCTGTTTATTGACATCTGATAGGATTTCACCCACAGGTTCTTTTAACTTGGTTGGGATGAATTTAGTCAAGTAATCACGCAAGCCTTTTCCATCTCTCAAAAGATAAAAGAGCATGAATGGTACGATAATAACCGCTACAATGACTTGGGAAACACTACTGATAAAGGCGCTAACCCAGTTAACAGCTTGAGAAGAGATTTTGCTCGCCCACATGGTCGCCTCACTAGAAACATTGGCAAGAACCTGCTCCAACTGTGGTCTAAAATCATCTGGCAAGCGTTTGGTTACAAGGTCATTGATCACCTTATCAGCATCTTCCAGGTATGTCGGCACATTCTTCGCAAAATTTAAGACTTGGCGTTGCAGATTTGGAATTGCGACTGCCAGCCCCCAAATGATAAAGAGTCCAATAATAACAAAAACAATACTAATGGCAAGGACACGATTAATTTTGTGCTTCTCCATCCAGTCCACAATCGGATTGAGGAGGTAATAAAGTAAACCAGATAAAATAACTGGCAACATGACAACTCCTAAAAAGTCCAATACCGGTAAAAAGATAAAACTAATCTTACTTAGAATAAAAATGTTTAGCCCCAGTAACAAGGTTACTAAAAATACAGTGATGGCTTTATTATCTAAAAACCACTTAAAAAACCAAGATAGGCTAAAATGTTTCTCTTTATGTTCCATAAATACATCCTTTCTGTCGTTCTCTCATTATACCATTTTTAGACTAAAATAACTCTTTTTTAAAGTGCTTACATGAATGAATCTAGTGCTTCATGACTGCCATTTTGTGGTATAATGAACTTATCATTATTAAGAGGTATGGACATGAAAGAAACTGTTTATTTTGGAACTTACACTCGTCGCTTATCTAAAGGGATTTACAAGGCAGATTTTGATACAGAAACAGGCCAGCTTGCAAATCTTGAACTCTTTGCTGCTGAACCAAGTCCGACCTACCTTGCCTTTGACCAACAGCAACACTTATACACCGTAGGGAGCCAGGATGGCTTAGGTGGCATCGCTGCTTACAAGACAGATGGCGCTTTGCTAAATCATGTGGTTGAAGAAGGCGCTCCCCATTGTTATGTGGCAGTGGATGAAAAGCGTGGTCTCGTTTATGGGGCCAACTATCATAAAGGTCAAGTTCTGGTTTATAAACGTCAAACAGATGGTAGCCTCATCCAAACGGATCTAGATCAGCATAGTGGACAAGGTCCTCATGAAAACCAAACTTCCCCACATGTACACTTTACAGATCTAACACCTGACCAGTACCTCGTCACATGTGATCTAGGGACGGATGAGGTAACAACCTATGATGTTAGCTTAGAGGGAAAACTAAATAAACTCTACACTTATCAAAGCCAAGCTGGAGCAGGTGCTCGCCACATCGTTTTCCACCACCACTATAAGATTGCCTATCTCATCTGCGAACTGAATAGCACGATAGAGGTCTTGATTTATGATGGAGTTGGTGAATTTGAACGCATGCAAGTTATTTCAACCTTGCCAGATGGATACGAAGGCTTTAATGCTACTGCTGCCATTCGTCTTTCAAAAGATGGCAAATACCTCTATGCATCCAACCGAGGTCATGATTCCATTGCAGTCTATACAATCCTCGCTGATGGTAGCTTGGAATTAT